>JAGOMP010000006.1 GCA_017993505.1 Planctomycetota bacterium | reverse complement strand
ACATTCATTACAAATATACACTCTATCTTTTAGTGTTAAATCAGCTTTGATATTTCCACATAATTCTATAAAATATTTATATTATTTTATAGAATTTTATAGATTATTTAAAGCAGTTGGTAACCCTCAAAGGAATTTATTTTCAAAAACAATTTTATGTTGTAGATAAGGTTCTTTATTTTTTATTGTATCTGTTTTATTTATACCATTTCTTACTTTAAAATAAAACTATTTTTTCTATTTCCAAGAGAATCAAATTTATTTTTCTAAAACGATCACGGGTGTAATTTCATGAATAGATTGATTATGTTTTGTAGTTGTAGTGTGTAAAAACCAGATACAAGGGAAAGGAAAAGTATATTGTATATTTTCATTTGTTATTTTTATAGGATAGATTTTAGTAGTTGGTAGTTGTTTGGGAGGTGCAGACACCATATTTTGATTACCTATAGATTGAAGTAAATTTTGATGTATATTTTGTTTGTTTGTGATAAGAAGAATTTGTTCTTGGATAATGTATTGTAACTCGTTTTTTTGTAAAACATATTCTAAAATATCTAATGCTGGTTCATTAGCAGGTAGATCTTCTATAAAAAAGGGCTGTGCTACAATTTGTGGATCATATTCTAAGTATACTCCTGTTTGATGACTGAAATGTGTTAAAAAATTTTCTAATGTTTTTATATTTTTATTATGTGTGTATCTTGTACATTGTAATTTTTGAATAGGATTGCTGGAATAAGGTAAAAGAGGTTCTTCGTTAGGATAGAGTTTTTGCCAAGTTTCGTGCAATATTTTTTTTGCTGTTTGATTTTGTGGTGCTATTTGTAAAATTTCTAAACATGATTGTAGAGTTTTGGAATGATCTTGCAGTTGTTGACTATGTTTTGCTTGAATGAATGCATTTTGTAGTTTATGTTTTTGCCATATACTATATTGTATTTTATTTTGTGTTGAAGTTGCTTTTATTTTTAGAGGGATATAAGGTGCTTTGATTTGTGTTAGAGGTGATGCAATTTCTGCCCATGAAGTCAGTGCATTTTTATAGGGAATATTTGTTGGTTTATTTTGTTTTGTGATAATGCTATTTTTACAAATTTTTGGGAAATTTTGTTGTTGGTGTAGGATTTGTTGATCTTGTGGAAAATAAAAATGTATATTGGGATTGGAAATATATGATGTTATAGTATAAGGTTTTGATTCTATAGAATAATGTATCAATGCATTTTGGTCTGTGATGGTCCAAAGGGTAGGATAAGGTTGTATGATTTGTAATGTAGTGTTGGAATTTTCTACAGAAAGAGTTTGTGGTGTATGTTGAAATTTTTCAGTAGATTGTACACAAAAGAAAGTTTCTGTTTCTGTTGTAGTAAGTTTGTAATTGCCAGTTTGTGGAGGGCGAAAATAAAAGATTGCTTGTTGGTTGTTTAAATGGCGAGTTTGTGTGTCTATGAGTTCCCAGTTTTCATGAGATGTTTGAAGATGCAGTTGAAGAGTAGCTTTTTTTTCTCGTGTTGTCCAGAGAGTGGCTTGGATCGTTTCATTTTGAGAAATCCATGTTTGTTCTAGGTGAATATAATCTGGTATAGGTTTTTTGGGTGGTATGATTTGAATATATTGTTGTTGTCCTGTTGATAATTGTAATAAATAAGTACCTGAGGTGATGTCTGCTGGTATTTTATATTGTAAAAAAGGTTGATTGGCAACGAGTTCTGTGCATTCAAAGCTCTGATTATTTTTGTTGATTAGGTGGAGTGAAGAAGAAATGAGTTTTGGAGAAGAATGTAGGATGATTTCTTCTGCAGGAGAATAGTCCAATCTATCCAATATCATATAGGAAATCGTATCGGGGTAAAGTAAGATCGCAGCAAAATCAGGGGATGTTGTATAGAAAATATTGTTTTCTGTAGGAGATGCATGTAGAATTCCCAGTTCATCGGTCGTTATTGTATTTGTTGTATTTTGAAATGTGTGGTTATGAAGTGATTTGTTTGTTTTAGTATGAAAAAGCCAATATGTTTGTTTCGTTGATTTTTGAATAGGCACAGCAACAATATTAGAAATATAGATGGGAAATCGAATCGTTTGTGGCATAGAGTGAATTTCTATGCAATAGATGCCTGGTTTTTGTGAAGGAATATGTAGTGGATATGTGAAACGAGGAATATGATATGTTTCTAGGAGTTTTGCTTGCGGTGGCAATGGGGAAGAGGAAAGTTGCACCTCTTGTTCTTTTGTAAATATTATATTTTGTGCAATCCATTGGTCATTGGGCAGTAAGTAAACATGAATTTCTAAATCACTTTCTGGATATCCCATGAGTTCAAATGAGATAGGTTTGTCTGGATAATGTTGAAAGTTTGTCTGAATAGACCAAGGAGGTAATTGTATAGGGGCATTGGGCGATATTAATGTTTGTTGTTCAATTTCTTGTTGGATTTGGTCTATTTTTTCTTGAGATATATTATTTGTATTCGTTGTATTTTCTATGGGCGGTGGTGTAGTGCAGGAAAGGAGAAAAAAAAATAATATTATACATGTGTATTTATATTTCATTGTTTTTTCGTTTCTATATGTTTAAAAAAAAAACATTTTTCAAAAATGAAAAATGCTTACATTATTGATTATGTTCATATTGATTGGTAAAGGACGTATATTATGATTGCGGTATCAAAAATTGCTACGATCAAGGAATATAATTTCCGTTCCTACAAACCTATAAAATCCTATAAATAGCTATAAAAATCTATAAATAAGATTTCTGTTGTATTTCTGTTTCAACCTTGCTGGTTACAATCTGATTTATTACTAAATCTGACTGCATTGCCGTCAAGTCCGCAGACGTAAATTCGGCAAGAACTTTGCCTATTTGTTTTTTTAATTCTGTTAGTAAATTCAAACTTGCATTGTAATCTCTGTCTATTTTTAAACCACATTCATTACAAATATACACTCTATAAAATATTTATATTATTTTATATTATTTTATAGATTATTTAAAGCAGTTGGTAACCCTATATATTGATTGGTAAAAGGAGTTGTAGCATGATTGCAGTATGCTATTACGAAAGATATTCGATTTTTCCATTTGCTAAAACTCTGAAAATTTTACTGCATGTGGGACATTTATATTTACCTTCTTTTAAAGTAGTCCCTAAAGAAATTTTCTTTTTACAATATTTACATTGTATGACATATACTTGTTTTTGTGATGGGCGAGGTGGAACACTAGTTTCTTGCATGGGAGCTGTTTTATGCATTACATTACGTACTGCTGTATTTATAGTGGAACTACGTGCACTGCTACTAGGAGGAGGTGCATATATAGATGTAGAAGGTTGCGGTGGTTTTTGAGGTGTTGTAGGAGCAGGAGTTCCACCAGCTTGTTTTGTAAGCTTTGCTTGAAACGATTGTAATGCTTCTTCTTCATTTTTCGATAATTTAATTAAAGCAAGGAGACCTAACATATTAAAAAGGGCTACCATTTTATCAGGCACATCTACTAAGTTGCAATCACCATCTACTTCCTGAAATTTATCTGCAAGTTTGACTAAAACGCCCATTCCTGTACTATTAATATAATTCACTTGTGAGAATACAATAATAAGATGCCGAACTCCTTGATTAAAAAATCCAAGGAGTTTTTCTTCAAATTGAAAGATGGTTGTTCCATCAATGGATCCTTTAATTCTACATACAATTACTGGAGATCCATCTGCTAATTTGACTTGTCGAGTCTGGAATTCTATCATTATACTTAGGCGATTGCCTACTCCGTGCTATTTGTTTTTGTTATTTACCGTTTACTCTTCTTCTTGGAGTGTTTCTTGTTGTCTCAATGCTTCGTCACGTTCTTTGATTTCTTTTTCTATGTTTGCTTGTGCTTCTTTTGATAGTCCACCAAGTTTTTCAATAGCTTGTACGAGTCTATATCGACAAATATTAGGTCCTAAAAGTTCCATGGATTCAAAAAGAGGAGGGGCTACTCTTTTTCCTGTCATGGCAACAAATAATATAGCAGTAATTTCTCTAGCTTTCCATTCCCAAATTGCCATGATTTTTCGAATGATTTTTTCAACAGTTGCTGCGGTCCATTCTACTTCTCGTTCACTTAAGAATGTAGCTGTTTGTAATATTTTAATAGTCTCTTCTAGCGTTTTTTTCTTAGGAATGAGATCGTCAGCGTTATATTCTAAGTCACCTGCCCAGAAAAAACTACATTTTGGCATAAAATCACTCAATGTATCCATGCGTTCCATCATAAGAGGCATAACTTTTGTTAAAAATTGATTGTTGAGTTTCCAATTTCCCATTTTTCGATAGAGCGTTTCTGGAGTGTAATTTTCACGAATATATTTTCCTGATAACCATTTGAGTTTTTTCAAATCAAATACAGATCCACCTAAACTAATACGGGAGATGTCAAAGTCAGAAATCATTTCTTCCACTGTAAATTTTTCTTGACCTTCAGGACGAGAATAGCCCATCATGCCTAAGAAATTGACAAGTGCTTCTGGTAAATATCCAGCGTCTCTATAGTAAAATATGGATGTAGGGTTTTTTCGTTTTGACAATTTACTTCCATCTGGGTTTAATAGTAAAGGCATGTGTATAAATTCTGGTTTAGGAAAATCTAGGAATTCATACAATAATACGTGTTTGGGAGTAGATGGTATCCATTCTTCTCCTCTGATTACATGTGTGATACCCATTAAATAGTCGTCGATAACATTTGCTAAATGGTATGTAGGAAATCCGTCAGATTTTAATAATACTTGGTCGTCAATCTCTTTATAATCGTATGTTACACTGCCTCGTAATCTATCTTCAATAGTACATTTCCCACGTTTAGGAACTTTTAAACGAACAACATAAGGCACGTTTTCTGCCAATTTTTTTGCAATCGCAGATTCAGCCATAGTGCGACATTTCCCATCATATTTAGGAGACTGATTTCGTGCAATTTGTTCTTCACGCATTTTTTGCAATCGTTCTGGTGTACAGAAACAACGATATGCACAATCTTTTTTTAACAATCTTTCTGCATATTTTTGATAATGTTCTGTTCGTTCGCTTTGTCGATAGGGTCCAAATTCGCCTCCGATATCTGGGCCTTCGTCCCAAGTAAGGCCAATCCATTTTAATGCCTCTAATATTGCAGTCTCATACGAAGGATGTGACCGAGTTTGGTCAGTATCTTCAATACGTAAAATGAATTTTCCTTGGTTTGCTTTTGCAAAAACGTAATTAAAAAGAGCAATATATGCTGTTCCTACATGCGGGCTTCCTGTAGGGGAAGGAGCGATTCGAACTCTTACGGGGCGTTCTGTTGTCATATTTGGAAACCTTGTAAAAAAAATTTATGATGGATTATATGTTGTTACTTTTTTATTGATTGTGGTTTATATATAATAACATAATTTTTTTTTAAAATCAAAAAAAAAATATTATGATAATAGCTTTTTTATTTCCTAATTTTCATTAAAAATATTTTTTTATGTTTTTTGAGTTTATGGATTATGTTATTTTTTTCTTTAGAAGATGAAAAAACTACCGTATATCTAAAAAATATGATAAAATAAAGAAAATCATTAAAAGGAGTAATATATGCCTGCAAATTTAACACCTCAATATTTAGTGGCTGAGGATCAGTTTAGAAAAGCGGTAACGCCTGAAGATAAGCTAAGTGCGTTACAGGATATGTTGCGTGAACTTCCTAAACATAAAGGAACAGAAAAAATATATGCTGAAATTAAACGAAAAATTTCTGAACAAAAAAAGGATATGGAAAAGGGTTCTAAGAAGAAAACTCCGTCCTATGTAGTGGAGAGTCATGGGAATCCTCAAATTATTTTCATTGGACCTACGAATGCTGGTCGTTCTAGTTTGATTTCACAACTTACAGGCACAGAATTAAAAATTGCTGATTATCCTTTTACTACTCGTACGCCACAACCTGCTATGATGAAATTTGAAAATATTCCTATTCAATTGGTGGACACTCCTCCAATTGATCGAGACCATACAGAACCATGGCTTGCAGGAATTGTTCGAAGTGCGGATGCTGTTGTGTTAGTATTAGACCTTTGTGGAGATAATGTATTGGAAGATGTAGAGATTGTTCAAAATTATTTAGAAGAACAAAAAATATATTTACAACAACTTTCAGATACTTTGCCAGAATCTCCTTGTCATAAAAATACATTAATGGTAATTAATAAAATAGATTTGCCTGATGCAGATTCTTATTTAGACATGATACATGAAACATATGGTGATAAGTGGCAATATATCACAGTATCTGCTCATTCAAACCAAAACATAGAACTTCTCAAAGAAAAACTTTTTCAAATCCTTCAATTAATTCGTATTTATCCCAAGCCGCCAGGAAAAAAAGCAAATTTAGACGAACCTCCTATTTTATTAAAACAAGGACAAAATGTTATAGATTTTGCAGAAAAAATTCATAATGATTTAGCTAAAACATTACGTGCTGCTAGAATTTGGCGTTCAACTAAATTTCCTGATGCTCAAAAAATACCTGTAGATTCTATTTTGGAAGATGGAAATATTGTGGAGTTGGAAGCCTAATAATTCCATGCACTCTTGATTTTCCTAAAAACAATGTACAAAAAGGAAAACAATATGAAAATATTCATTTTATTTATTTTATTATGTCTTTCTATGTTGCAAGCAGACACAATTTTATTGGAGAATAAAAAACCTATTCAAAATGTTGTGATTACTAGAGAAACGTTTACACAAATACGATATTATTACGAAAAAATAGGACCTAATTCTCCGCAAACCATCGATAGATTAAAAACTGCAGTTATAGGAATAGATCGTTCTGAAATTCCTATGGAATATCAGGTAGCTGAACAATATTATGAAAATGGTTCTTTACAAGAAGCTTTGAAATCCTATCAGAGAGAAGCACAACAAAGAAAATGGACGCACCAGCATTGTTTATATAAAATAGGTTTATGTTATTTAGAAATGGGAAATTATAGAGAAGCAAATAAAGAATTCAATAAGCTTAAAAAAAGTATCCCTGATTCAGTTTATAAAGCAGATATTGAAATGAATTTGGGCATATGTGCGATGAATATGAATAGAAGTGCACAAGCTATAAGATATTTTAATAATGCGATTAAATTATACAATACCATTCATTCGTGGAATCAAGTAGAAGAAGCTTCTTTTCAACTTGCCCAATCCTATGAATTGAGTAAAAATTATAATGAAGCCATAAAAATTTATACAAACATCAGTAAAAATAAAAAATTAGACAAAGATTTTCTTCAAAAGATTGTCTTAAAATTAGGATCTTGTTATATCAAAAATAATAATTTTCAAGATGCGAAAAAAATTTTCATCCAATTATTACAAAATCAAACAGGAGAAGATAAAGAAACTCTTAGCGTAATTTATGTAAATTTAGGAAATTGTTATTTACAAGAAGAAAAGATAGAAGATGCATTGCTTTGTTTTTTAAGAGTGATTACTATTTATACTCCCACACAGATAGACGGCAAAGAAGCATATAATCAAGCAATTAAATGTTTTAATTTATTAAAAAATGAAAATCCTTTATATGGGCGTCGTGCTATAGAATTGCGTTTAGAAATGGAACAAAAATATCCCTAACCTGTGACGTCAGAAAGTATATTGTATTAAAAAAGGACAATGATTTCTAAAAAAATCATTGTCCTTTTTTTTAGAATAAGCTATATAAATTTTGTAGATTTTCTAATGTATTTGGATTAGGCGAATCAGGATCTTGTTCTATTATTTTTTCAGTTTGTTTTTTCGTTTCCTGTGTTTTATTTGTTGATTCTATAGTTTGGAATAAATTTTTCTGATTTTCTAATGTATTAAGATTAAGAGAATCTAGATTTTGTTTTTCTATTTTTTCAGTTTGTTTTTTCGTTTTTTCTTCTTGATTGGGTGTTGATTCTATAGTTTGGAATAAATTTTTCTGATTTTCTAATGTATTAAGATTAGACGAATCAGGATCTTGTTCTATTATTTTTTCAGTTTGTTTTTTCGTTTCCTGTGTTTTATTTGTTGATTCTATATTTTTAAATAGATTTTCAGCTATTTTTGGCATAGAATTTTTTATGTTTTCTGTATCCTCTGTAGAAATTGTATCAAGATTTTGTTTTGTAAGTTCTGATTTTTCTGGGGTAGGAGATGGTATTGGTTTAATATCAATGATTTCTTGTTGTGAAAGTCTATTTCCTTTTGATTTCCATCCTTTGACGTCAATGATAGTGTTAAGTTGAATGTCTTGTTGTATTTGTATGTTAGGTCGTTTTCTTTGAATCGTCATTTGAACCCAAGGATCGCTTTCTGTTGTTGTATAGATATATTTTGTTTTAGGATGATCGTTTAAATAATTTTGTGGTGAATGGAGTGTTTTTGTAGTGATATTGAATCGTTTTACATAATATGTTTGCTTTTCACCATCAAAGTATACACTCGTTACAATAGTAGAAGGAGTCAATTTTTGAATTGTTTTAAGATGTTGGAAATCGTAGTAATGGCTAGTTTCTGGCATGGTGATTTTATAATTTCCTTTATCATCCAAGGCTAAAATAGTATCGTCAGGTGCAAAAAAACCTAGGTCATTACCATGTTTGTTTGTATTGAGTTTCCCAGCAGAGGGATCATACCAATATTGCGTAGTGATATTTTCATCTTTATTTGTTGTTTTTAATGTGACTTTTGTAATGGGATATTTACAAACTAAGTTCCCTTGGGAATTACGCCCTTTGATGTCTAATTCTGCAAAATTATATTCTATGATTTTATTGATTGCTTTTGCTAAAGGATGTATATAGATGGTGACAATGTCAGTTTCAGAACTAGGATTGACTTTAAAAAAATGAATCTTAGGATTTGCACAATTGCCAGTTATATTATATTCTTTATCATAAATAATAGAAGTAATGTTGAATCTTTTAGCACGTGAAATATTGGTTTTTGTGTCTTGGTAAATTATGTTGTAGGTAGTAGTTGTATCATTTTTTTTCCAAACAGCTGCATGGATAATATCTTTGCCTACATATGCTTTTTCAGCAATGCGTGTAACTTTGCAAATTCCATTTTTATGAAATGTAATGATAGAATCTAACTCAGAACATTCTTGTACATATTCGTCTTTTTTCAAGCCATATCCAATAAATCCATCTTTTCGATTGATATATAATTTTTGATTATTTATAGCTACTTCAGCAGATTCAATGGCTTCAAAGCGTGCAAATGTTGTTTTCCTTGGATAGTTTTGTGCGTATTTTTGACGGAGTGTTTGAAAGTATTGAATAGTATAGTCTACAATATGATCTAAATGATATTGAATCTGCTTAAGATCAGCAACAAGTTTTTGAATAGTTTGTTCTGATTGTTCTTTATTATATTTTGTAATTTGTTTAAATTTAATTTCTGTTAAAGCTGTGATATCTTCGACAGTAATTTCTTGTTGCAATGTTTTTTCATACAGTTGTAATTTTTGTTGCAATGTTTCTACTAATTCTTCCCAAGAAGTGCATTGTTCTATGAATTGATATAGCTTGTTTTGTATGAAAATTTTTTCCAATTGCAAGTGGTGCAATTTTTGTCGAACTTGTTTTTGCTGGTGTTGTAATTCTTTTTGCAACAATATTTTTGTTTGATGAGTATTGTGAGCTAAAATTTCTGAAGTTGTTAAGAATTGTGGTTTAGAATCGTGAATGACGCAAGTATTGGGATTGATAGTGACTTCACAATCTGTAAACGCATATAAAGCATCTAATGTAATATGTTGGGATGTTCCAGGATGAAGTTCAATTTGTATTTCCACGTCTTTTGCTGTGCGATCTGTAATTTTTTTAATTTTGATTTTACCTTGGTCGTTTGCTTTGATAATAGATTCAATTAAACTAGTTGTGGTAGTTGTATAGGGAATTTCTGTGATTTTTAAAGTTCTTGCATCTACCATTTTGATTTTAGCTCGAATTTTGAGTTTAGAGCCTCTTTGACCATCGTCATAGTCAGAAATATCCATCATTCCACCTGTAGGAAAATCAGGATATAGTTGATAAGGTTGATTTTTTAATTGTGCAATGGAAGCATCAATAAGTTCTTGAATATTATGAGGCATAATTTTAGTAGCAAGTCCCACTGCAATTCCTTCTACTCCTTGTGCTAAAAGTAAAGGAAATTTTACAGGCAAAGTTACTGGTTCTTTGTTTCTACCATCATAGGAATCTTGCCATTCTGTATTTTCATCATGGTACAATACATCTAAGGCAAAAGGAGTTAATCTTGCCTCAATATAACGAGGTGCAGCTGCAGGATCTCCTGTGTTGACGTCCCCCCAATTCCCTTGTGTATCGATCAATAAATTTTTTTGTCCTAGATTGACAAGAGCATCGCCAATAGATGCATCACCATGAGGATGGTATTGCATAGTTTGCCCGATAATATTTGCCACTTTGTGATATCTTCCATCGTGCATTTTTTTCATAGCATGTAAAATGCGTCTTTGTACTGGTTTTAATCCATCATTTAACTGAGGAATGGCACGTTCTAAAATCACATACGAGGCATATTCTATAAACCAATTTTTATATAATTCATCAATATTTTTTGTTTTTTGTTGCTGTTGTATCATATATTTTCCTACATGAAAAAAAGAACAACAAAATTTTAATAGTTTTGTTGTTCTTTTAAATTTCATTGTAATTTATTTATCAAATTTATTCTAAAAAGAACAACAATTTTAATAGTTTTGTTGTTCTTTTAAATTTCATTGTAATTTATTAAACTTATTTTCTATAAAGAACTACGCTTTGAATTTGACTGGTAGAATAAACTGGATTAGATGATCTGCCAGGATCGTGAGAATAATAGTTGCCAGAGCTTTTGATGCCTGTGAGTAGAACAAAGTGACCGCCTAAGTTAGCAATAACATGAAATTCATTGAATAGGCTATCTCGGATAGAATCAAATCGAACAAAACTAATTCCAGGTACTTTTCCCCAAATAATGAGGTTTCCAGAATATCCACCATTGCTTTTTAGTGTTTGGTTTAAGGCTGATGGTGTCCAGTTGATAATATTGGCTGCACAAGACATAGCACAACCAATTTGTCCAATAGTATAAGGACCTGCACTTAAAATTTCATTTTTCCAACGAGAATCAAATTGTTTGTAATCTGTGTAGCCTCTAGCTTCACATTCACCTTCAGCAGCAATTTCTTGTACAAGTAAGAGTTGTGGTGCAACTGGTAATGGATGATTGCTAGGGAAATCTCCTAAAGCTTCTTCGTGAGAATGACCATGAGGTTTTCCTATAATAGTGAGTCGTGCTGTTGCTGTTGCGAAAATTTTTTGTGTACCTTCTTTGCATAAGCAGAGAAATAATCGTAGATTAGAAGTACCTAGCCAATATTTTGGTTTCAATTCAATGGTTTTTGGTAGCATGCCTAATGGTTTGGCTTCTAAAGAATTATTTCCATCAATAATAATATATCTGGCAATCTTTGTTTGGTCCATAAAGAATAGGTAGGTATCCCAAACTTGATTGACCTCTTCTTCTTCATAAGAAATGTTTAAAACAATAGTTTCATCTGCTTTATAAACAGGTTTTTCAGGTTTTATCATCAGTTTGAAATCTGCACAAGCAAATACGCAACATACTGTTAGAAATACTATAAATATTCTCATAAAATCTCCCTTCCCATAAAATTTTTTTATCTCAAAAAATGTTTATTTTTTATAAAGAACTACTTTTTTAATTTGACTCTTAGAATAAACGGGGTTACGAGATTTCCCAGGGTCATGAGAATAGTATTGGCCAGAGCTTTTAACTCCTGTGAGTAGTACAAAATGACCACCTAAGTTGGCGATAACATGATAATTTTTGAATAATCCGTCTTTAATAGTATCAAATTTTACAAAACTAATTCCAGGTACTTTTCCCCAGATAATGAGGTTACCAGAATATCCACCATTGCTTTTTAGTTTTTTGTTTAATGCAGATGGTGTCCATCGAATAATATTTGCAGCAGAAGACATAGCACAACCTATTTTTCCAATGGTGTGAGGTCCTTTGCTTAAAATTTCATTTTTCCAACGAGAATCAAATTGTTTATAATCTGTGTAGGCTCTTTCTATGCCTTCTGTTGGTTCTGCAAATTCTTGAACAACAAGAAGTTGTGGTGCCATTGGTAAGGGACGTTTTAGACAATGGTCTGCGTCTTCTGAAGGACAAGATTTACCTACAATCGTTACTTTTGTGGATGCAGTTGCAAAAATTTTCTCAGTACCTTCTTTGCATAAACAAAGGAATAGACGGATATCTGCATTGCCTCTCCAAAATTTTGTTTTTAATTCAATTGTTTCTGGCAACATGCCTAATGGTTTTGGGTCTAAAGAATTCATCTCATCAATAATAATATATCTGGCAATTCTTGTATTATCCATAAAGAATAAATAGGTATCCCAAACTTGGTCTTCCATTTCTTCTTCTTGATAAGATATATTTAAAACAATAGTTTCATCTGCAGTATAAATAGGTTTTTCAGGTTTCATCATCAATTTGAAATCTGCACAAGTAAATACACAACATACTGCGAGGAATACTATAAATATTCTCATGTTGTTTCCTTTCTGTCAAAGATTTTTATGAAAGTAAGAAATATGTTTAATAAAACATATCAGACATAAATAAATATTTTTTTAGATTTTACGAAATCACGAAATATGTTTTGTTAAACATTACGAGATATTTTTAAAAGATGCAGTTATTTCTGTATCAAATTATACTATTTATAAATGAACGAATGAAAGAAAATTTATAGATAGTATAATTTGAGTCTATAAATAGTTTGAAATTATATTTTTTCTACTGCAAATACGATGTTTCTATTGCTAATAGTTAATTCTTTCACTAAATCTCCCTTGGGTGTTTCTGAAAGAAGTTCTTTACATAATGTTTCTTGACAGATGTAATCTTTGTGGGTATGGAGTGCTTTTTGTAAGAGAGAGTCCTCTGTTGTATATCGAACTTTGATGTTGTCTGATACTTGAAAATCAGCTTCTTTTCGCATATTTTGGAGTTGTCGAACAATATCTCGCATAGCACCTTCGACTTGCAATTCTTCTGTGATCGTAATGTCCAAAACAACAGCAAGTTCTTTGTCTTGTGCAAGATAGTATGTTTCCGACATTTTTTTCGCACAAAGAACTTCATCATGTTGCAATGTAAGGGTTTCACCTTCTACGTCTATTTGGAAAGATTCTTTATTTTCTACTGCTTTTCCAATGGCTTTTACATTAGCGGTTGATAAGGCAACTTTGAGTGCATTGATCTTAGCACCCATTTTTTTACCTAAAAGTTTTAAATTAGGTTTGATGTCATAAGTATAGAATTCTTCAGAATCTTGGATAAATTCAATGTCTTTGATATTGAGTTCATCTTGGATAATATCTTGGAATCGTAGAACGCCTCGTTTGATTTTTTCATCGTTCGTTTGGATAAGAATTCGTTGTAGAGGTTGGCGAACTTTTATTTTTGCTTCGTCTCGTGTACTATGTCCTAATGTACATATACTCATGGCTGTTGCCATATCTTCAATGAGTTCATTGTCAATGTAACTTGCATCTGCTACAGGATAGTCATTGTGATGAATGCTTTCTGGTGCATCTTCATTGACATTTCTCACTAAATTTTGATATATATATTCTGTACAGAAGGGGATAATAGGTGCAAGTGCATAACAAAGTTGAGTGAGTGTTGTATATAAGGTGTAGTATGCACAATCTTTATCTTGGTCGTTTTCGCTTTTCCAAAATCTACGACGACTGCGTCGTAAATACCAATTGGATAAGTCATTCCAAAAATTTTCCACTTCTTTTGTGACGCTAGCAGAATCGTAATTTTCCATTTTTTCTTGGATGATGGTTAAACAGGAATGCCATCTTGCCAATAACCATTTATCCATGTCAGGAAGTTGTTCACGGTTGATTTTTTTATGTAGATCTGCATTGTCTAAACGTGCATATGTAACAAAAAATTTGTACACATTCCAAAAATTGATCAGTTTTCTACGAACTTCTTCTGCTACTTTATAGCCAAAACGTAGATTTGTTCGAATATTTTGTCCTGCATACATCCAACGCATGACGTCTGCCCCCATCTTTTCCGCTGCTATGTCAAAAGGAATTGCATTTCCTAGTGTTTTAGAAAAATAATTGCCATTTTCGTCTACAACTGCAGAATATGTAAGAACTCGTTTGTAAGGTGCTCGTCCTTCTAATGTAACGCTCATAAAAAGTAGAGAATAGAACCAAAGGCGGACTTGCTCGATCATTTCTGTAATGAATTCGCAAGGATACCAAGATTCCCAATACGATTTATCGTCGTTGAGATAGTCTAAGGTAGAGAAAGGAATAATACCAGCATCAAGCCAACAATCACCGACTTCCACTACTCTTTGCAAATCTTTTTTGCCACAATGTTGGCATCGAACTTTGACATTGTCGATCCAAGGACGATGTAGTTCTTTTAATTGTTCTATTCCAGAAGTAGCAGCTTCCATCAATTCTTTTTTGCTACCAATGATAGTCCATTTGTTACATTTTGAACAAAAATATAAAGGCAAAGGCAAACCCCAAAACCTACGTCGTGAAATACACCAGTCTCCCATATTGTCCAGCCAATTTTGCATATGCATTCCTGCGTACTCTGGTGTCCATTCTACTTCTGCTGCAGCTCGTTTCATAGGTTCCCGTATTTCATCGCAACGAATGAACCATTCGTCTACTAATCGGAAAACAAGTTCTTTTTGACAACGCCAACAAACAGGGTATCTATGTTCATATTCTTCAATATCATAGAGATAATCATTCTCTTTGAGATGTTCAAAAACAAGGTCTGCAACTTTGTCTACATGTTTTTTATAAAGGAAATCAAACTTTTCTGAAGTGTAATAACCAGATTCATCAATAGGAATGATGCATTCTAAATTTTCTATTTTAGACAATTCATAGTCTTCTGCACCACAGCCAGGAGCAATGTGAACAACACCAGTACCTTCTTCTTCACCAACAGCTTCCCAAGGAACCACTTTTAACTCGATATTTTGACGAGCTGGGATATTTACTGGACCTGTATAATGAAGTCCTACAAGTTCTTTTCCTTTGACAGTTCCGAGAACTTTATAGCCTTTTTTCAAGCGTCCTAAAGTGCCTTCTGACAAATAAATAATCTTGCCTTGCCATTCAATTTTTGTATAATTGAGTTCAGGATGAACAGCAACTGCAGTATTAGCAGCAAGAGTCCAAGGTGTTGTGGTCCAAACCATAATGTATTCACCAGGGCGTTCGACAAAAGGTAAATGGAATGTAACAGAACGGTGCGTCATGTCTTTATAAGAATCATGAAGTTCATGTTGTGAAAGGGAAGTGCCACAACGAGTACACCAAGGCATACAACGATGACCTTGATAGAGCCATCCTTTTTCATGGCAAACTTTTAAAAAATGCCAAATTGTTTCAATATTGGTATCACTCATTGTATAATAAGAATTGTCCCAATCCATCCATTGTCCAAGACGTTTTGATTGATCACTTTGAATTTGAGAATATTTTTCCACTCTTTCTCGACATTTTCGAGAAAAATTATCTAAACCATATTCTGTAATTTCTGACTTAGAGTTTAAGTTCAATTCTTTTTCTACTACAACTTCTACCCAAAGACCTTGGCAATCAAATCCATTTTGATATCGTTGGTCAAAACCTTGCATAGCTCTATGTCGAATGAATATATCTTTGTATGTTCTGCCCCAAGCATGGTGGACACCCATGGGATTATTTGCAGTGATTGGACCGTCAAAAAAACTCCACTTTTTATTATTTTTATTTTTTTTGACTAATTTTTGAAAAGCTTGTGTGTTTTCCCAAAATTGCATGATTCCTTTTTCCAATGTTGGAAAATCAGGCATTTGTTCTACGTCTTTTAACACGAATAAATTCTCCTCTGTATCCAATGGTTTTCATTGGACAATAAAATTGTTTTTTCTTTAAATTATAAGCAAATTTTATTCCAAAAAAAAGTTAAATTTTCTATTTTATTTTTTTTATAAGAAAATATAAAGGAATAATGTTTTTTTTATAATTTTTCTATTTTTTTCAAAAAAACTCTGTTTCGAAAAGTAACATTTTGTTATTATAAATTCAATAAAAAAATCATTTTCATTTTTATATTTTCATTCTAAAAGCAAGAAATCATGAATATAAATTTTTATGGTAATCAACTTTCTTTTTTCTATATATACTGAAAGGAAGTTCTTATGATCACTACTACAGGCGATCCTCCTAAATCAGAAAAAGCAGAAATAAAACGTGTGCATTATGGTACACATTACGAACTCGTGCAAGATATATTAGGAGTGGGTGGACAAGCAAAAGTTTTTCGAGCTTTGCATACTGGAAGCAATAAATATGTTGCCATTAAAGTATATACTAGTGAATTGACTTCTGACCCAATTGCTTTACAAACTTTGCAGGATAAATATAACTTAATCGTAGAAAAACTTACTCATAAAAATATTGTTCAATATCGAGATATAGGTATCGATAAACAAACACAAACATATTATATTGTAATGGATTATATTGATGGACATAATTTACGCAAAATCATCCATGACAAACCAGACCATCGTTTTACATTAGAAGAAACATTAGCTATATTAGAACCGATGGCACTGGCATTAGATTATGCTCATGAAAATCATATTGTTCACAGAGACGTTAAACCAGAAAATATCATCATTGCACAAGATAAGCAAGTATATTTAACAGATTTTGACCTTGCTACAGAAATTCGAATGACATTAAGCCGTCTGACAGGAAATGCAGATAATATCCAAGGTACTATTCCATATATGTCGCCAGAACAATGTAAAGGTCATCGTATCAATGGGCAAACAGATATTTGGAGTCTAGGTGTTATTTTCTATGAAATGATAGAAGGCGTTCATCCTTTTCAAGGCAATAATTTAAAACATTATATGGAATTGATTTGTAATTATGAACCAGAAACACCAGAATATTTAAATCCAATACAATGGCAAGTACTACAAACATTACTTGCTAAAGAAAAACAAGAACGACCCGTAAGTGCAGTGCAAGCATTGCAAGCTATTAAAGAATCGTACATAACAGATTATGTTACCAATATATCTACAGATCATTCTATAGATAAACATTCTACCATGAAAGTTATCAACCCAGAAGAACTTTTTCTTTTACAACAAAGAATTGAATATGAATTACAGAAAATACAAGATAGTAAAATAAATAGAGAACAAACTTTTGGGCAACATATTGATGAAATTGAAATTAATTATACTACAGGAAAAGACGCTTTAGAGCGACAATCTTTTTCATATGCTCAAGAACATTTCCAAAAAGCATTGCAAGAAATTCAATGGATAAAAGAAAATAGTCCTCTTCGTAGAAAAATAAAACAAATATACCTCCCTAAATTAGAGCGCCAAAAAAAACAAGCAGATAAAATTCCAGTTGTTCAATATTATCCTCAAGAATATAATCATATTTTAGAAGCTATTGATACTATAAAGAAAAATTATGATCAAGGAAACTTTATAGAAACAAAAAAACAAAGCATTGAAATAAAAAATCAATTTAAACAACTACAAATCAAAGCACTAGTGCAACAATTGCAAGATTGCATTGAACAAAGGAAATGGAAAAAAGTAGATAAACTTATTAAAATTATTTTTAAAATAGATCCTGATAACGAAGAAACAAAAACAATACAAAAAACTATCGCACCTTTACAAGCAGAATTATATCATCTACATGAATTAGCTATAGAACAGAGAGACAATCAAAAATGGGGAAAACTTATACGAACTTTAGAACGAACTTTAAAATATACACCAGAAGATCGAGAAATTCATAAACTATACTATCATGCACAAATGCAACAACAAAAAAATCAAAGAAAATTTATTAAAATATGGATTTTATTTTGTATTCTTGTAGTTATATTTTTTTGTACACGATGGAGCATACATTATCTAAGATATACAAAAAAAGCTATATACCGAGCAAAAAATACTTCAGAACGTTTAGAATATTTAGGGAAGAAAAAATATACTTGCAATAATAAAACATTTACGATTGCAGAATTTTATGACAAGGGAACAGGCGTTGAATTTGCATTAATTCCAGGTGGAACATTTTTTTTAGGAAGCGAACAAAAAGAAAATGAAAAGCCTGTTCATGAAGTGGAGATTCAGCCTTTTGTTATTTCTAAACACGAAATTACACAACAACAATGGGAAGATGTTATGAATTATAATCCATCTTCGTTTATAGGTGCGAATAAACCAGTTCATGATGTTACGTGGGAAGATTGCAAAAAATTTTGCAAACAAGCAGAAAATTATACACTTCCTTCAGAAGCACAATGGGAATATGCTTGTCGAGGCGGCAGTTCTGATGATTTTTGTTTTGGAAACAATCCTAAAGAATTGAATGAATATGCAGTTTTTGCTAAAGAATGGAAAGAAGAAAATTTAGCACCTATTAAAACAAAGAAACCAAATGCATATGGTTTATATGACATGCATGGCAATGTTTGGGAATGGTGTCTCGACGAATACGAAGATAATTATAATGAAAAACGAACAGAACAGCCATACAAAGTACTTTCAAAAAATAAGAAAAACATTTCTACAAACAATAAAGAAAAATATGAAAAACGAGAAGACATTGTCAATCGAGGGGGAAGTTTCAGCTATGATGCTTTTTGGTGTCGTTCTTCCTATCGTATTGGTGATGCACCAGGATATGCAGATCGTTGTTTAGGTTTTCGGGTTATATATGATTGGAAAGAAGATTATTTTCGTCCTTATCTTGATACTGTGGCAAAAACAAAATAAAATTTTTTTGCAAAATAATATTATAATAATACTTTTTGATACAATACTATTTCCACAATAATTTTTGCAAAATAATATTTCAATACTATAAAAATAACATTCCAATAATAATAGGGAAAGATATGAAAATATTTTTAATGATGATTTGGATTTTGTGTATGGTGTCAGTTTTTACACAAAATCCAGTAGGACAAGATAAATCTCCTATTGAAATTTTAAAAGAAGTCAATAAAAAAATGGATGAAATTAGCAAAAGTCTCATAGGAGAAGGTGTAGATAAAACACAATTGCAGAGCGAAAAATTGCAAGATGAATTAGAAATGTTACAAGAAAATGAACAACAGAATAAAGAGAACATTCAAAACATTGCAAAAAATTTAACAAATGATAAAAAACAACAAGAACATATAATTCAAGAAATCGAACGAATTTTACAAAATCCAAATCCACAAACAAGAAGCGAAGAATTGCAACAATTTTTGCAAAATTATTCTAAACAACCAGATGATTTAGACGAACTTCGTCAACAACAACAGCAAATTATTGATCAGATCAACCAATTACAACAACAAGAACAACAAAAACAACAATTGCAAAACAAATTGCAACAAATCCAAAAAATAGATAATTCAAAAGAAACACAACAACAAATTCAAGAATCTATAAAACAAAATACACAACAACAAAAACAAATGCAGCAACAAATAGAAAATTTGCAAAATCAATTGCAAAAAAAACAAGCACAACAAAAACAAACGCAAATACAAATGCAAAAATTGCAAGATCAACTTCAAAACAATGTTCAAGAACAACTCCAAACTATACAACAACAAAAACAACAACAAGAACAACTACAACAACAAATCAAACAACTACAAGAACAATTACAAAACACCTCAAGACAAACACAAGAACAACAAAAAATACAGGAACAACTAGATAATTTACAAAAACAACAAAAATCACAAGACCAAATCGAACAACAATTAAAAACGTTACAGCAAAAAATACAACAACATGACCAAATACAACAGCAATTGCAAACATTGCAACAAAAACAAAAAAAGCAAGAGCAAGTAGAACAACAGATACAAAATAATATCAGCCAATTACAACAAGCCATAAAACAACAAGAACATATACAAAAACTGTTAGATCAACTTCAACAAAATCCAAAAAATCAATCAAGTTTACAACAACTACAACAACTTTTGGAATCAAAACAACAACAAAAACAAATCCAAGAACTTTTAGAGAAACTTCAACAAGCAAAACAAGAACAACAAAAAGCACTTGAATTAATAGAAACATTAGAAAAATCACAACAAAATCAAAAACAAGTCCAACAAATGTTAGAACAACTCAATACACAACAACAACTTTTAGAACAAATTAAACAACAACAAGATGTGCTAGAAAAGTTGAATCTACAACAAGACCCAAAAAAAATGCAACAAGTCCAAAAACAAATCCAAGAACTTTTACAACAACTTGAAAATAAACAAAACAATTTAAATAAACAACAAGAAGCCATTGATCTATTAGAAAAATTACAAACGCAACAGCAAAACCAACAAAAAATTAAAGAAATGTTGGATCAAATGCAACAAAACAAAGACGATCAGAAAAAAGCCATAGAAGAAATTACAAAACTTCTTCAAGGTGCTGGTATGAATCAACAACAAGCACAACAACAAATTCAAAAAATACTAGAAGAACTTCAAAAGCAAGGTGGCAACCAAAAAAGTATGGAAGAAATACTGAGACTCATACAAAAACAAGTAGATGCCATCAAAGATATAGAAAAATTATTTAATCAGCTCAATAACAAACAAAATCAAGCTATCAAAGACATAGAAGAAGTGATTAAGCAAGCAAAAACATGTCCAACACCTACACCTATACCACAAACTCCAGAACAAGGAAAAGAATTAGATAAACAACAACCAGACAATAAAGACCAAGATGATCAAAATAAAGACGATAAAGGCAATAAAGACGATAATGAACAAGATAAAGGGGAGAAAGATCCAAACAATAAAGACGATCAAGGCAAAGAACAAGAAAAAGATAAACCAAAAGGCGATAAAAATCCTCCAGAAGATGACAACGAACGATGGGGCGATTTACCGCCACGACTTCGAGAATATATCAATGCAGTCCAAAAAATGCAGATTCCAGGAAAATATAAAGAAGAAATCATTGAATATTATCGCAAATTGAATCAATAAAACAGGATATAAAAAATATTAATTGTAAGAAAATATAAAGAAGAAATCATTGAATATTATTGCAACTGAATCAATAAAACAGGATATAAAAAAAATGAAAAATATTATGAAAAACTTATCTATCAAATATTTCATAGAAAATTTCAAAAGCAATGGCTTGAATATTTTTCTTGTATCCTGTTTTAAAAATAATATAATATTGTAAATTAAATCATAAAAATTACTACATTAGGAATATGGCATGAAATTACAAATAGTAAGCATTTTCATTATCTTTATTTTCATAGGATGTCAACAAGAACAAGAACATCATCAAGAAAATAAAAAAGAAGTATTATTACAAAATGCATATAATCTTTTTGTTCAAAAAAAGTATGAATCTGCCCTATTGCAATATCAACAACAAATTCTTACTATTCCTAAGGATACAGTATTATATCAAGAATCTAAATTAGCCATTTTACTTTGTCAAATTTTTTTAGATCAATTGCCTCCTCATGCATTACAAGATTGGAAAGTAGATACAAGATTATACTGGCAAGGACAATCTTTTACTCTTTGGGAATCGATTCCTAAATATCATAATTCATTATTCCAAACTTCCATAAAAAACTTTCCCTATAAATCTTTTCTTTTGCTGGAATTTATTATCAACCAGCCAGAATTTCAAGAATCCTTTCCTATTGAAAAATATATTCAACAATATATTACAACAGAGTATCAAAGTTTAGCTTGGAATTTAATTTTAATACATTCTTGGAATCATTTACGAAAAAATGATGTAAAAATTGCTAGAATTTTTTTATCCTCTGTACAAGAATTTGCTATCCAAGAAAAACAAAAAACAGAAACAAAGACTGCTCTTTTTATTGCAGATATTTTACAACATCAAATATCTAACATTTCTCTCACAGATCCCATATATTCTTTTAACTTGACAGAAATTGATTTATATCGATCCAATACAATTTTAGCACCTTTTAAAAATGAAAAAATACATATAGACGAAGAAAAAATATATATCCAAGCTGATGTTATTTATCAATTGGGAGGAATTGCTTGGAATCCTATTCAAGTATGGCAAACAGGAATAGAATGGTTACAAAAACAACATACTGTATCCCAAGAAATGAAAAAACTTTTACTTTCACGTTATACAAGTGCACAAGCTTGGACTTATGCTATGAAAGGGCAGTGGCAAAGAGCCATTGAAATTTTAAATAACATTCAAGGCCAAAAACATTGGAATGATGAAAAACAACTTGCCAATATTATTTACACTTGGATTCAAGAAAATTCTTTAGAACTACTTACAAAAGAGCTTTCAAAAATCGTTTGGGAAGATGAAATTTGGATTGCAGGGAAACGATTTGCATTTCTTCGAACAGAAGAACGAAAAAAATATACAGAACAATTTCAGAAACTTCCATTAGAAAATAAAAAACAATTATTGATTTTTGATGCCCTTTGTATTTTAGGTGATAGTCGATCAGCCTATGGTCTTTTAGGTGATATCATGCCTAAACTTTCAAAAGAAAATCAAGAAATTTTTATTGTAGAAGAAAACAATATCCCCAATGATCCCTATGCAGAAAATCAAATATGGGAAAAATTAGATTAATATAGAATGATTTTCTTTTCACCATAGAAAAGAAAATAAAGTTTGAAAAACAGGATGTTTGACCATACGGGAGATAATCATGCGTTTTTTGATCATATTTATTATTATACTTTTAAGCATGCAAAGCCAAGCCCAAGAAATTATATATGCGGAAATGGAATTTCCTCTTAGCTTTTTAACTCATTTACGGCAATATAAATACAATCCACTTGCTAAATTTCAAACAGAAGTGGAAGGAAGAATTATAGAACTTACGAGTGATCCTTTGATTGATATTTATGAAATTCGTGCTGGGCAATTGGCGTATCGTCCTTGTTTAGCAAATTGGCGTGAAACAACGATTGCTGATAAAGAGATTATCAATTTTAACTTTACATATGCTCAATGGCAAAATGGTAGACAATTAAATTTTGACGATATCCTTTTTTCTTTGAATTATAAAAAATATAACAAAGACGCATGGAGTAGCAATCTAGACATAGTTCTTGTACCTAAAGGCACACAAAGTTTTGATGCGTATATTAAAAATCCGCAAGCACCTCCGCTTACTTTAGGGGAATTTAATTTCCCGATTTTAAATAAAGATACGTTTATAAACTCAGAAAATCCCGAAGTGGCAGCTGTAAATAAGTCGCAACAAAATGATATTGGATATGGTCGATATAAAATTACAGAAGTGCAAGATAACCGCTATATTCAAATGAAGAGAAATCCTCTCCATCCTTACTATAGAAAATTAACGTATCCTGAAAACCAATCACCTGTAGAAGTTTTACGCATGCAAGCATTTCCTAAAGCTAGAATTAATCGAAATGAACAATTTGTGCAAGGAAGAGTCCATCTAATCACAAGCATCACACAAGCAGACAGAGGATATATTTTAAATTCATTTCCAGATGCTAAAATTTCTGCTTATTCTGATGATTCTTTTACTATGGTCACATTCAATTGCTACCATCCTTATTTAAAGCTTACTCCTGTTCGACGTGCCTTAAATTATATTTTTCGAAAAGAATTGGCATTAGAGCGAGCATTGGGAGGCGAAGGCGAATTAATTTCAGGACCTCTTCCACGACGAAATTTTTATTATAATCTTGCGATTCCTCCGTTTGAAGACAGCGTGCCAAAAGCGATTGCCACATTACAACTCTATATAAAGTATGGTTTGGATGTATACGAACACGCTGGTAAACTGTATGTTCATAGCGTGATGAAGCCTAGCCCTTGCCAAGAATTAGAAAAAAGAGACCAAATTACAAGAATTGAACAAGATAGAGTCAATACATTAGAAGAATTACTACAAGTTCTAGATAAACAAACTACAGAAACATATAGAGTATACATTATTCGAGGACAACGCATTTTAGCAAAAAAAATCAATACGAAAACGTTTTCCCAACCTCATACACTTTCTACGCTCCGATTTGTGGATCAGACTATTCAAAATTTCCCTACATTAAATTTAATTGCAAATAATCCAGAAGGGAAAAATCCACTCATTAAAGAAGTATGTGGTGCTCTCAAAGAAGATTTAGAAAAAATTGGCATCCGTCTTAATATTGATTATTTAGATGGAAAAGATTATTATCCCTTGCTTCGTGCTTCTCAATTTGATTTAGCATTTCGAACGATCAAAATCACAGGAACTCCTAGTTTATACAGAATGTTTTATAAAGACACTACAAAAGAACAAACAGACAATACAAATTATGGTTCTTATTACAATGAAGACATTAATGAAATTGCATTGCGAACACAAGATGAAACAGATATTAAAAAAATGAAAAACGATTGGAAAGCAGCTCATGAAATTTTGCACTATGATCCGCCTTACTTATACCTTTGGAGTCGTCGCCATATTATCGTATATAACCCCATGATCCAAGTAACTACACCCAATCCAGAATATCCCATTCCTTATGGTCAAACAAATATCAATGGTCTTATCAATATTTTTAATGAAGTCCATCTTTGGACAATTCAAAAATAAAATACAATCTATCAAAATATAATTTCCCCTAAAAAGGCTCTCTATTATGTAGAGCCTTTTTCCATAAAGAGAATAGAATGAAAAAAATATTTATCTATATTTTTATTGCATGTTACGTATTGTTTGTGCCTCTCCTTTCTTATTATATATATCCTACATTTCATATATATTGTCGATGGCTAGGCTGGTTTTTATTTCTCGTACTTATAAGTTTATATATTTTACGAAAACATTTTGCACCCTTTCTTTATTATCTCTATTCCCTTCAAAATAAGAAAAATCAAATAGAATTCGAACAATTGCAAAAACAATTTCAAGAATTACAATCACAAATCCAAAAAAATCAAATCACTCTCACAGAAGCTATAGATCTAGGCGATCAAATTTTAGATACACATTTACTTTTAGAAACTCATAAAACTGTGGTGCAAAATCATCAAGTTATTTTGAAAAGACGAAATTTTATTCCACCGTTGTCTCTATGTTGCACTTTTTTTCAATATTGCCTCTATGCAGTGTGCTATTGGCTTTGCATTTTTAGTCCTAAAAATACATTGATAGATCAAATGATTTGCATTTCTGTACTAGGTGTTCTCGGTGCATACAGTATATATATATACTATGAAAAAAAATTCAAGAAACAAACAAGAAGTATATATTGGTTTACTATGTTTATATGTCTTTCTATTGTATTTATAGGTATAAATATTGTTCTACATGTGTATTATTAATAGGATTCTATTTTTTAATCATAATGTGTCTGAAAAAAAATTATTGGTTTTTTGAAAAATTATATAATATAATATTAACAGACAACTCTATTATAAATACTATAGTTGTTTCCTTTTTAAACTATACTATACTTCCTTAGAGAGTATGTCTTAACAAAATATTGTTTTTTTGAAAATTATATAATTTTTTAAAAAAATAATATAATATAATATAATATATTAATAAAAGACAACTACATACTTAAGTATATAGTTGTCTTTTTTTAGTATATATATTTTTTATAATGGTATTTTTTATCAAAATTTTTTCAACGAATATTTTTTATATTCTGCGGAAATAGAGAACTACGCTTTTGAAGAGAAAGTAGCCTAAGCGAACTGGTTCTCCTTTTATTTTAGCAATGCCTCGCATCCCATATCGAAGCCCATGAATAATTTCTTCAGGAAGTTGTGCTCGAATTTTATAGCAGTATGTCCTTTGTTCTGTAAGTTCTGGGTATTCTGCAATTTCTATAATTTTAACGGGTATAGGAATTTCAGGGGCAGTGTGTAGAAAGAGAGTGATCTCTATTTTATCACGAATCACTGAAGAATCTTGTTCATTGACTGGTATTTCTGCAATCATGCCTTTCCCACCATAGATTTCATATAGTTTATCACCAGTACGAACTGCTTTCCCAGAAAGTTGTTCTGCACGTCCATCCACAAGAGCTAAAATTCCATCAGCTGGTGCATATAAGTTGGAATGAGTTAAATACCATTGGGCTTCTTCTACGTTGACTTTGGCAGTTTGTAATTTTGCTTCCAGTAATTTTGCTCTTCCTAAACGTGATTGGTCTGTAAATGCATTATGTTCCTCTAGCTCAAGTTCTGTTTTTATTTCTATGTAAGCACTTTGCATAATGGACAGACGATATTCTAATTGACTTGTATTGTATTGAGCAATTAAGTCACCTTTCTTTACGGCTTCTCCGTCTTGTTTTAGGCAAGTGGCAATAGGACCATCAAATAAAGCATAGACACTTGTAATTTCAGGTGCTTTGAGTGTAAATTCAGCACTTGCACCTTCTGGTACATATGCAAACATAATGCTTACGATGGATGCAAGGACTAAGAGCCAAAACAAAAATTTTTTGAATCGTATATGTATGTGGAAGCGAGATTTTTTGCAAAGTTTGTGATAATGTAGTGCTTCCGACATGGATGTAGCAAGCAATCGTAAAATATTGGAAAGATAATTAGGAAATGTTTCTTCATATTCTAAAAGCCATACGAATGTAAAATAAGGTTTTTGTAAGTTTTTTGGGGGAGTAAGTTTTAAAAAGCAATATACGTTATTTTCTTCTGCTAATTCTTTTGGCAATCCACTTTCTTTTGTGACAATCAATGGTTCTGAATCTAATTTTAATGTTTCACAGTATTTTGCTTGTTGTACTGCAAGTCGAGAATATGGATTGACATTGACTTGTCCATATTGAGAAATTACTTTTGCTTTTCCATCAATTATTTCAATTAAACTTGAATTTTTAAAATTCATTAAATTGAATGCATTATTTACTGCAAGTAATGCTGCATCTGAAAATGTTTCTGCATCAAAAAGATCATGTCCATATTTTAAGATGACTAGAAAACTTCGCATTCTTGCAGTAATTTCTGTTTCATTTTTCATGGCGCACTTTCTATGAGTTTATTTTTTCTTTCTTGCCAAGGGAAGGATGGGAACTTCGCCTGTCATTCCTGCTTTATAAATACCTGATGTGTTATCTATTAACACTGTTACACGCACTGTTTCTGTTCTGTGATCTGCTTGTGGATTGATTTCGTAAATTGTGCCAGTGGCTTGTATTTTATAATTAGGTAGATTAATTTTGATAGGAGCACCAATCGTTGTGAGTCCTTTTAAAGTCATAGGAACATTCATAATTCCTAGTAATTTATTATCATTAATGATTTTAAGTAAAGGTTGTCCGACTCGTGCTGTTTCATATTCTCTTGTTAAAATTTCTGTGATTTTTCCTGGGAAAGGGGCTTGGATCGTACAATAAGATAGATTTAATTTTGCATCTGCTAAGTCGTTTTCTAGTAATTTATATTCAAATTCGCTTTTTTTTACTTCAAAATCGCTAGTAATATTTTCTGCTCGTAGCTTTTTTTTATCTTCAAAGTTTGATTTTGCAAATTCATATTGTGCTGTTACTCTTCGCATAATAATATTAAAACGAGTGCTATCTAACGTTGCTATGACAGTATTTTCTGCAAATTTTTCACCAATTTTTAAATTATAAGGTAGAAGAACACTTTCTACTCTACTAGAGATAATGGCTTCTTTAAAAGGGAAAAAAACTATTTTTATTCTTATGATATTTTGACTATATAGGGAAGTAGAAGAAAAAAAGAAAATAAGTATAACGGATAGAAATTGTTTCATACTCAATTCCTCAAAGGAAGTAATAAAAATATATACAATAGATGCTTAGGAAATTTGAATTTCTGTGTGTGCTTTTTTTCCTGTAAGTTTATCAATAGCTTGGATTTGAATGCGTCCGTTTTCGTTGTAGCTAAATGTGACTTGTATGGGAGCATTGGCTTTTCTGTTAGGTAGATTATCGATTTTGCATGTGCCGATAGGAGTGCATTCTTCAGGATTGGGGCTATCTCCTTCTACAATTTCAATATTGACTTCTGTTTGTCCGTCTATTTCTGTTCCAAATAGCTCTGTTTTTTCTATAGGAATAGGACTTTGTGCAGGGATCAAGACGCAGTTTTGTTTTTTCCCATCTTTAGTGGCAATGACCCCAAGACTGTGGGCAGTGACATTAATGATTTGTAAGCCAGTGAGTTTTTCTTGTAGGTCTATAGGAAGAAAATGTGTGTTTTGTGTAGGTGTGGAGCTTTGTAAGTCTAAAATTGTACTATAGAGTGCTGCTCCAATGGCTACGCATTCATCAGGATGGATAGTGTCATTCAGCTCTTTTTGAAAGTATTCTGTGAGCATTTGTTTGACCTGTGGCATGCGTGTACTACCACCAACGAGAAGGATAGTGTCTATGTCTTGTTTTTGTAAGTTAGCTTTTTGTAGGAGTAACTCAATGTAAGTTTGCGTTTGTGTAAGTAAAGATTTTGTTTTTTGTTCAAATTCGAGTCGTGTGATTTGTGTTTTCAGTGTTTGACCTTGGCATTGGCACAGGATGCGTGTTTGTGGCAGTTTAGATAATGTAATTTTTGCGTTTTCAGCTGTTTTTCGTAGTGTCTGGTACGTTTCTAATGTATCTCTGGGATCGATGTTGTATTGTGCGATAAATTGTTCAGCAATGTAGTTAATGATTTCATCGTCCCAATCTTTGCCACCAAGTTGGATTTCGCCATCAGTTGCTATAACTTGTATTTTATTTTCTTGTATATGAAGTATAGTAATGTCAAATGTACCGCCTCCTAGATCATAGACAAGTACTTTGTGGTCTTGGTTATTTTGGTTAAGGCCATAAGCTATAGCTGCTGCAGTGGGTTCATTGATGATGCCTAAAATAGTTAGACCTGCAAGTTCGCCTGCTGTTTGTGTTGCTTTTCGTTCGCGTTCTCCAAAATAGGCAGGGACAGTGAGTACAGCTTTATGTATGTCTTTTTGTAAATATTGTTTTGCATCTTGGACTAGGTGTTGGATGATGCAAGCTGAAATCGTTTCTGGTGTATATTTTTTTTGAAAAATAGTACGTTCCCATTCTGCATTCCCCATATCTCGTTTGATGTACTGAACTACGTTTTCTGGATCAGAACTAGCTTCTTCTTGTGCGATTTTTCCAACAATAGTTTCGTTTTCATGGAATAGAACTACGCTAGGCGTGATGCGTTCGTTGTCTGTGTTTGGAATGATACTTGCTTTTCCATATTCATCTAAATAGGCAATGGCAGAGTAGGTTGTTCCTAAATCAATGCCAACAATAATACTTGTGTCCTCCATGTTAGTTTGTTTTCTCCTGTTGATTGTTTTGTTGTTTATAGTAGTTTTGCCAAGATTTATGTATTTCTTGTTGAATTTTTTTGCCTGTATGGTGACGAATCGTTCCGTAATTTTGTTGCGTGATTTGTTGTAAAAGGTGATTGGAAATAGCTTGTATATACCAATTTTCATCTTGAATTGTGGTAAGTAAGAGAGGAATCATTTGTTTATTAGGTTTGTTTGTGAGTAAGTAATCGATCATGCTACTTACTTGATAGCCTCTTGTTTTGAATGCTTTAAAAATGATTTGATTATATGGAATGTGCTTATTATGTTTCCACCACTGTTTATAACTATTAGAAAGTGATTCTTTTGTTTCTTCGTTTATTTTCTGGAGTGTAAGTTTTTCTAAGACATATTGAATTTCTTTATCTTGTTCTTGATGGGAAAGTGCACGAATAAAAATAGGAATGGTGGGAATATGGTATTGATTGGCAAAAATTTTGGCTACTTGAAGTTGAAGTTTTGTATCTTGATCTTTTAAAAGGGGTTGTAGTTCTTCTAAGGGACAATCATCGAATTGTTCTAAAATGTTTAAGGCTTGTAATCGCACTTGAGTAGTACTTGGTTGCAATGCAAGAGATAGAAGAAGATTTTGGATAGATTGTTCTTGTTGGTTTTCTATTAAACTTTTTTTAGCTGTTTCTCTCACTAATAAGGATGGATCAGATTGCAATATTTGCCACAATGTCCGCAATGAAATTGTATCACCTATCATCACAAGGGCTTTTGCAACCGCAGCACGCATGTGTTCTTCTTGGGAAGTGAGCAATGCAGAACAAATGGGACGACTTTTTTCTGGGTCTATCATAGTAAGTGCCAATAATGCTTTTTCTCGTGTAGTTACTAAATATCGTTCTGTATGTAAAATTTCATAAATATCTTCCCATGTAGCTTTTAATTTCCATTTTCCTAATGTTAGTAATGTTTGTTCTAAGACTTCTGTTTGTGAATCTTGTAGTAATGCCATTACCCAAGGGATGATTATTTCTTCTGGCTCTTTGTCACCTAGCACTTCTACAACAACGCTTCGAATGCGAAAATTAGCATGTCGTATATATTGTAATAAAATGGGAGTTTTTGCATGGATAAGGGTGTCTATGAGTAGTTGTCGTGCTATGGGTGTATAGTTTAAAAGAAGAAATTCAATAATGGAATGGATAGCAAGTTCATTTTTCGCTAAGGCTAAACTTTGTATAAGTTTTTGCGTTCGAAAATTGAGTTCCATTTCTGTTTGAATGTGTGTAAGACCCCATTGAACCATAGCAGATGTCATTTCTGAATTTTCTTGCATCAATTCTAATAAGTCTTGGACTGCAATGTCACGAACATTAGGTTTTAACCATGCATAAGATTCTAAAATCATTTTTTTAAGACGTTGGTTTCTTTGTTTTTTATTTGTATTTTTCAGAAACCATTCTGATTCTTCTTGAAACCATACATCCCAATCTGGACGTTTATAATTGTCCCAATATAATTGCCAAATATTTTCTGTAGTATGTTTCCCTAATACATGCAAAATAGGAGAAAGATTGCCTGGATGTAGTCCATAGACAATGACTGTTTTAACTTTATTTTGTAAAGTAATTTCTAGTTTGTGGTATGTATCTAAACGATTCCCGTATTCTTGTGGCATTTCAAAATATTTTGTTTTTCCTAGGACATTCACAAGTTCTGTTGCTTGTTTGTTATTTAAATAGACAATGCGTTCAAAGTTTTTTTCTTCTTCTTTTTCTTGTTTTGCAGTGTATAGATATGTTAATTCTTTTGTTGCATTTTTTATACAATATATAAGACGCAAAGCATGAATTTCATCTTGTGTGATGCCTTGTAAAAGGCGAATAGAACGAAAATTTTTTCCGTTTCGACTCCACCAATCGCGCCAAAGTGCCATGTTTTTACCAAAGTTTTTCCCTGTGAGTTGGATAAGTTTTTGATGAGCAATGTCTTTTACTACAAGATATTCTTTGAAATATACAGTCCCAGACAATATGTCGATGAGAGTGGGTGGAATATATTTATCTAATAGTTCAATGATATGAGGATCTTCTGTGCGAAGTCCAAAATTGACTAGTGCCACAGTAGCACAACATTTCACAAATGGATTTGTATGTCGAATATTTTGCCAGACTAAAGAAAGCCATTCATCATTTAATATTATTTCTTTCGAAGAGTCTTCTTGCAATACTAAAATGAGTAGAGCATAGTTCTGTATAGTTTGATTTTTGTTTTTGATATTGGAAAACGCAAAATATTTTTTTATTTTTTCTAGGGGAATATTCCCTAAAATTTCTAAAGCTTGTGACACTACATAAGGGGAATCGTCTTCTAAGGCTTTTACAAAATACATGAACATGTCTTGTTTTTTTATTGCATTCATAAGTCTAATAGATAATAGCCTTGTTCTATATGATCTACTTTGGTAGAGTTCTTTTAATATAGGAATATGTTCTTCTGTTGTAATTTTAAAAAGTGCATTGTAAGCATCTTTATGTCCTAATGAAGGGCTTGTTTTTATAAAGTCAATGATGTCTTGATATGCTTTTGTCTTATGAATCAACACCATGGAACGAAATGTAGTAGTAAGACGCGTTCTCATTTCTCTTTGTTTGACAAAGCTGTGTAAAATAGGATATGCTTTTTTTTCGCGTAATTTCCCTAAGCAAAAGGCTGCTCCTTCTTTAGCAGCTGGTTTCCCTTTTTCTAAAATGTCCAGCAATAGATGAACATGTTCTTTTTTTGTGAGAAGGTTTGCTGCTCTTTTAGCAGATGCAAGGGGCCAACGTTCTAGTTCTTTGGCTTGTCGTAGGACTTCGCTACTTTGAGAGGTAGCAAAAATACAACTCATAAAAAAAAGGAGACAAAATATTTTTGTCATGTCAACTCCTCTAACGTAAGATTTTTCGTAAAAATTTGATTTTATTTTTATAGGGTGGATAACGCAAAAAAACGTCAAACCAACTTGATTGCTGTAGGATGGCTTTTTTATGCGAGAATGTATCGAAGCTGAATTTGCCATAACAAGACCCCATGCCACTATTTCCCACACCACCAAAAGGAAGCAATGGATTAGTTACATGAAGTAGCGTATCATTTATGCAACCTCCACCAAAACGAATGTTTTGTATGATTTCTTGTTGATGTACTTTATTTGTTGTAAATAAATATAAGGCAAGTGGTTTTTCTTGTTGTTGCAATGGAGGAATGATTTCATCCCAATTTTTATATGTTAAAATAGGCAAAAGTGGTCCGAAAATCTCTTCTTGCATAATAGGATCATTCCAACAGACTTGATCAAGGAGAGTAGGTGCAATATAAAGGTTGTTTTTATCTTTGTCACCGCCATATAGTATACGACCTTGTTCCATTAATTTTTCTAGGCGTTGAAAATGTTTTATATTGACAATGTGCGAATAATCTGGGCTTTGTTTAGGATTGTCTCCATAAAATTTTTGAATGTAGTGTATCAAGTATTCTATGAATTTGTCTTTTATGGATTCTTGGACAAGAATAAAATCAGGAGCTACGCACGTTTGACCGACATTCATAAACTTACCCCATATAATTCTTTTAGCAGCAACAGATACATGGGCAGTTTCATCTATAATACAAGGACTTTTTCCCCCTAATTCTAAAGTTATGGGAGTTAAATGAATAGCAGCTTGTTGCATGACTTTTTTGCCGATTTCAGGACTGCCTGTAAAAAAAATATAGTCCCATTTATGTTCTAATAATTCTGTAGCTATTTTTGCATCACCTTGGATAACAGCTATGTGTTCTTCTAAAAAAATATGGTTGCAAATTTGTTGAATTACAGAGGAAGTTGCAGGTGCATATTCTGAAGGTTTGAGAACACAACAATTCCCAGCTGCAATAGAACCAATGAGGGGAATCATGGAAAGTAAAAAAGGATAATTCCAAGGTGATACAATGAGACTTAAGCCATAAGGTTCTGCAATGTAATAACTCTTGGCAAGACCAGCCGCAATGGGAGTATGTACTTTTTTAGCTTTACACCATGATTTTAAATGTTTTTGTATATATCGAATTTCTGAGAGAACACAGCTGATTTCAGAAATAAAAGATTCTGCTGATGATTTTCCTAAATCTTTTTGTAAAGCAGATATAATGACTGTTTCTTGATTTCTTATTTCTTTTTCTAGCTTACAGAGTTGTTGCAACCGAAATCTATAATGGTTTGTCCTACCACTGAAGAAAAATTTTTTTTGTAAATTTTGAATTTCTTGTATATTGTTCATAGAAAATAATTTTAAGTTTTTAAAATATGTAAAATTAAACAAATGAATATAATCATGATGATTTCTGCAATCAATATAAAAATATACTTATGCGAAGGACTGATAAATTGTAGATGAAATCTCCATTTTCTTTTTTCTAAAACAATTTTTTTGGGCTGATAGACAGGACGAGGCTGTATATTTTCTGGATTTAATAAAATATATTCAATGTCTAATAAAACTTCTTTAGGAGTCTGGTGTCGTTCATCAGGATTTTTGGCTGTCATTTTTTTTATTAATTTTAAAACAGAATTGGAAATCCCATATTTTGTAGAAGGAACAAAAGCAGGTTTATTAGAAGCATGCAATAAAAGAATGTCTCGAGATTTTTTATTTTCAAAAGGATCTACACCAGTCAACATATGGTATAGAGTTACTCCCAGCGAATAAATATCTGCTCGACCATCTACATTTAATTTACCAGCAATTTGTTCAGGTGCTGCATAACAAGCAGTTCCTAACATAATTCCTTCGCGAGTATTGGTTCCATCCCAAGTCAAGTCTTTTGCTAATCCTAAGTCGCATAATTTGACAGTTCCTTCTTGAGAGATTAAGATATTTTCAGGTTTAATATCACGATGAACAATAGAATAGTACGACGCATGTTCTAATGCACTTGCGACTTTCATTGTGATTACCAACGCCATTCTTTCTGATAATTTACCTTGCTCAAAAATTAATTGAGCTAAACTTTTCCCAGGGACATATTCCATTGCAAAATAATATCTTTTTTGATATTCACCAAAATCATATGCTTCTACGATATTTTCATGATTTTTTAATTTTGCAACATTTCTTGCTTCACGTAGAAAACGATTTACAAATCTAGGATCGTGTGAAAGTTCTTTGTCTAAAACTTTTAATGCTACTTCACGATTTGTTGCAATATTAATAGCAAGGTACACAGTCCCCATTGAACCTTTCCCCAGTGTCCTACACAATTGATAGCCAGCTATCCTATTCTCCTCCATTGATTTTTTCTTTCATGATAAAAATAGAACAATCTTCTTATAAAGAAAATAGTTTTTTTTAAAATATATATATTCTTTGGAATAAAGATTTATTTTTTTCTTGACTTTTTGAATTTGAAATTCAAAATAAAAATAGAAAGATGCTCATATAAATATAAGTTCCTTTCAAAATTATAGTGAAAAACATAAAAAAAGTAAAACAAAATTTTAAAAAAACACAAGGAGGAACATCCTATTGAATTATTAGATCAAATTAAATTATTAGCTCCTGGTACAAAACTTAGAACAGCTATTGATGATATTATAATGGCACAGTTTGGAGCAATTTTAGTTTTTATAGATTCTCAAAACATCAATGATCCAATTTTCCAAGGTGGATTTGACATAAACTGTAATTTCGCACCAGAAAAATTATATGAATTAGCAAAAATGGATGGTGCTATTATTTTAGATCTAGAAGCTCAAAAAATTCTAAAAGCAAACGTTCACTTACTCCCTGACCAAAAATTCAATACACCTGAAACAGGTATGCGTCATCGAGCTGCTGATAGAACATCACAACATTTGCAGTGCATGGTACTTGCCATTTCTAAAAGAAGAAATGCCTTGACTATTTATTATAATAAAAATAAATATTTATTGAAAGACGTCAAACTTTTATTAACTCGAGTTGGTCAAGCACTAGACACATTAGAAAAATATAGAGGCATATTTGATGATAAGTTAAAGCAGTTAAATGATGCAGAAATTCAAAATACAGTCAATCTTTACGATATTATCGAGATTATTATCAAAGGAATTAAAATTTTACGAATTAAAGAGTATATGGATTCTTTTGTAGTAGAATTAGGTATTGAAGGTTATTTAGTTAAGGTACAGCTAGATGAAAATGTTTTGGAAATGGAATCATACCTTGCTTTTATCATAATGGATTATAGAAATCAGGAGGATTGTAAACAAGACAATGTAAAAAAAGATGAACTTAAGCAAGAACGTCCAGAGCAAGATACTGTAGAAGAATTTACAGAAGAAAAAGCTCGAGAAATGGTCAATACGTTAACAAAAATACGCGAACTTAGTCCATTAGTTGTATGCAAAAATTTGGGATATGATTTTTCTAACAATAACCAAATAGATGAATATCCTGTTTCACCTCATGGATATCGCTTTTTAAAGTACGTTGCCCGTTTACCCATGTACATTGCTAAAAATTTAGTTGATGAATTTCAAAGTCTAGCAAAAATTCAGAAAACAGATATAGAAACATTAAAAAAAGTAGAAGGTGTGGGTACAAAACGAGCAACAACTATTTTCAAAACTCTACGTAGAAAATACACAGATGATAGAGTGACAGATTTAACGATAGATTTTTAAGTTTATCGATAGATTTTGAAGTCTGCAGAGCAAGCTTCAAAATCTATCATTTTAATATTTTATTAAATAGAACGCTGGAGTATTGATTTCTTATTCCTATGTTTGTTTTTCATTTTGCTATGGTGAAAGTTCAGCAGACTTTAAAATCTATCGTTTGAATATTTTATTAAATAGAGCCCCCATTGTATTGATTTCTTGTTCCTGTGTTTGTTTTTCTTCTTGTTGTGGTGAAAGTGTGTTTTGAATTTTAGTAAGTTGTTCTATAATTGTTTCTAGTTGTTGGCATTCTTGTTGGCATTCTTGGTGCGTCATATTGTTTGTTTTTTTCTCTTTGATTTCTTGTAATCTTGTTTGCATGAGTTGAAAATATTCGTTCGTAGCTATTTGGATTTGTTCTTGAAATGATATTCTACTAGTATCTAGAATATTTTTTTCAAATTGATCAAGTTCCTCTTGAATTTTAGCTCGAAATTCTGTAAAAATATTTTCCATAGGCTTATAAAAAACTTTACCAAGAAGTTTTTTTCCTTGATCTATCCAAGGAGCTAGTTTTTTTTCTAATGGAAAAGAAAGAGCTACTCCAATGCTACCACCAATTAAAATGGGAAGCAATCCGCCACCAAATAATGCAATTCCACCACCACCAGCCAATGAACCTGCAATATAGCCGAGTCCACCTCGCAATGTCCATCGTATGCCCTTGTCTAATTTATTTGCATTTTCAATTTCTACAATTTCTATATTTGAAAAGTTGCTACTAATTTCTATTTTTCCAAACGATTGTTCCGAATCAATGACTTGTTTAATATTCTCTTGGGCTTGGTTGATTTCATTTTCTATGTCACTGATATACGCTTGTATAGATTGCCCTACTGTGCGATTAAATTGTGAAATTTTTGTTTTGATATTTTTTTGTTCTTGTTTTGTGAGTAAAAAAACATTGTTTTCTAGGTAGCTATTTTGAATATCACTTTCTAAAGCTTGTAATTCAATGTCTAACAATGTTCGTTTCAATGTTTTAAATTTTTCTAAAATTAGTAAGCTTGTTTTTGTTAAAATAATATCAATTTTTGATTCTGCGTCTTCTTGTTTTTTTTCTTGCTGTTGAATTTGTTCTTCTAGTTCATCTACAGATTGGCGGAGCAATGTTTGACGATATTGAATCATGTTGATGAGTTCTTGTAGGACAACTTGAGCTTTTTGTTTATAATTATCAAGGAGTTCTGCACCTTTATATTGTGTAAGGTATGCATATAAATCTCGTTGAAATGATAAAAATCGACTTTTTTCTAAAGCATTGTTATCTTTTGCTAAGTATGCTTCGTATGCTTGTTTTGCATTGATGCTATATAAATGGATATTGTGATCTTGTTTGAATTGTTCCAGTTTAGATTCGTTTTTTGTTTTGGAAATTTTTTGTAAAATGTCACGAACTGGTTCGTTGTTGTATTTTGGGTCTAATGTGTAAAAATCGAGTTTATGTAAATTTTCTAGTGTTTGAACTTCTAATTCAAGCCAATCTTGAAACTTGTCAGGTGGTAAGTTTTGTATTAAAAATATATTTCGAATCGTATTTTTTGTTTTTTCGTAAAATTGCAGTTCACTGGCACCAAACGGAGGATACGTAGAAACAATGATGCCAGCGTGGCATTGTGCAATAAAATCTAGTGTGATTTTTTCATGAACTTCTTGAACAGCATCTAATCCTGGAGTATCTACAAAGATAATTTCTTTTTGTAATTGAAAAGTAGGAGAACCATGGCGTACGCTATGAATACATTTTTCATTGTCAGGATTATGTTGTGCATCAATGTATTGTATTTTATCTTCTGGGGCAATAGAGATAGAAGCACCGCTATCATATACTACCTTGCATTCTTCCTGTTCATTCCAATATGTGAAATTTAGAACACCCGTAGAAATTCGTGTATTCATAGGCGAAATATCTTGACCTGCCAATGCATTTAAAATTGTGCTTTTCCCTGATTTAAATCGTCCCAATACGCCTAATAAAAAACGGCTATGCATTAAATTTTGGGCATAGTAATACATTTGTCGCAAAGAATTTTTTTCTGGTTCTGCCATTTGGTATTGGCGATTGATTTCTGCTAATAAATCGTTTTCTGGACGAATTTGTCCATGAAATACTTTGTTTCCTACTAAGACAATGAGGTAATGAAATTGTAGTGCCAACCATTCTCGCATTTGATTGAATTGTTTAAATGTGTTTTGTTGCATATTTATTCCTTGATAATAAGAACACATCGAAAACCAAGATCATTATGCATTTTTTCTGGAAGTACGCCATAACGATAAGAACAACGAATGGCATGTGCATCACTACCCCAAGAACCGCCTCGACAAACTTTCGCGTCAGAAACTATTGTTGCCTCAGGATTTTCAGTAAGCTTTGTATAGGCGTCTAGTACATAAAAATCTTGACACCATTCCCAAACATTTCCTGCCATATGGACACATCCGTAAGGAGAATCTCCAAGTCCCTCTAATTCTTGCACATATTTTGGAAAAGTACTTTTTGCATTGGCTCGCACAAACATTTGATCAAAGGGTTCATTTCCCCAAGGATACATACGTTGTGGATTTGTATTTTCAACGAGTTGTAAAGGAATTGTATTGTACTTATTTTGTGGAATCATTTTTCCACCACGTGCAGCTTTTTCCCATTGTGATTCTGTAGGTAATGTTTTTCCTGCCCATTCTGCATATTGTTGAGCACCTAGCCAAGAAATTTTGACAACGGGGAAATATAATGCTGGAAGAAGTGGTTTATATTCATTAGATTCTTGTTTAATTTGGCTATATTCACTTTCTATATCTATGTAGTTTGCAATTTTATCTTTTTCTTGGATTGCATTTAAAAAACTAGCATATTGTTCATTGGTGACTTCATATTTATCAATATAGTAGGCAGGTAAATGCACTGTTCGGATAGGCAATTCATCTTCAGCTTCGTTCGTTGTTTCATCTTTCCCTTGTATAAACTCTCCTGCTGGAACATATACCATGATGCTTCCATCTTGTTTCCAAATATATTCTCCAGGAATTGTGGATCGTGTTAAGCCGTTGGGCATTGTTTCGCCAAACCAACCTTGTTGTTCTGATAACTGTTCTTGGGCCAATTCTGCTATATTTTTACTTGCTTCTTCCTCGTGTGCACGGCTTATAAAAAAAGTATTCATACTAGAAGATTGAAATTTTTCAATCCATGATTTTTGTATATTTTCTACTGTGTTTGCTTTGAATATAAAACCTGCACTTGCTTTTTCATCTTGCAGATTTAAAATGCGACCACGACTAGCCATTTTATTTTTATTAGTTTTAAATTCCATGATAATAATAAAATGAACATTGGCTTTTTGTAGTGCTATTTTTACTTTCTCTTTCATTTCTCCTCTATACCAATTTTTCCAAAATCCTTGTTTTTGAAGAATTGGACCAGATTTTTTGGAAGACAACTGTAGTATCTGCTCGCTGGGCAAAAGTGTAAGAATATTTTTTTGTACTGATGCTGCCAATTGTTTTTCTTCTTTTGTTTTTGTTACAGATAAAAAAGACACACCCCATTGTTCTTGAGCAAATAAAGGACTACAAAGGATGAAAAAAAGAATGATTCGTTTCATATTTTTTGCCTTTTAAGAAATATTCATAAAAATAAAATAAAATATGTGTATATTATTACATAAATTTATAATATTGTCAATTTTTCCATAAAAAAGACGATTATAAAAAAAATAAAAGCGTCTTCCTTGGGAGGAGGACGCTTCTGATAAAATACACTACACTAATTGTTATAAAAACATGCTTAGTGTGCGGGTATCTTTCTTAATTCCTTGGTCTTCTGTCACGATTTTTTGGACGATCTTCACGAGGTCTTGCCTCATTGACTGTCATTTTTCGACCCATTACTTCCTTACCATTGAGAGCTTCAATTGCATCATTGGCTTGACTGCTGTTGGGCATTTCAACAAAGCCAAAGCCTTTGGGGCGACCAGATTCTCTATCTGTCATAACACGTACACTGGAAACTTCACCAAATTCTACAAATAAGTCTCTCAATTGTTCTTCAGTTAAACTGTAGGAAAGATTCCCGACATAAATATTCATAAAAAATTCCTTGTATAAAAGCAGTAACACAGCGGATTTTTTTAAGAGATATTCTAGATATCTAGTTAAATAATGTTTAATTAAATAATTTTTTTTAAACTTAAAAAAAATCCTATAAATAGGCTCATGGAAAAACAGATCCCCTTTAGCCACTAAACAACATCCGAATGTAAAAAAAACTCCGATTTTATTGCAATCAGAGCAAATGGCTTATCTTTGATGTCATATTTTAATAATTATATTAAAACTTTATAATTTTGTCAAGCATTTTTCTTTAATGAGAAAAAAAACTTTTTTAGAAAATTAAAAAGCATGTTGAATAATACATTTATTTGTTGTTTGTTTGAAAATAAATGAATTTATTTTGAAATAAAACGAGAATATATTTTCATATATTCTTTTCCCATTTGTTCTTTTGTTTGTATGATGCATGGTTTACAACGTTCATATGTTAAAGCTTGTAATAATGTATTTACAGATTCTATAATATTGTCAAAATCAACCAATAAACTATTTTCATATTTTTGTGCCAATTCTGGCAAAGAATCAATGTTTTGAACGACGCAGGGAACGCCTAACGTCATAGCTTCTGCAAATGCAAGTCCATATCCTTCATAATACGATGGCATGATAAAAACATCGAACACTGAAATTAAAGAAGAAGCATTTTCATAAAAACCAGGCATGACAAAGGTAATATTTTTAGGTAAATTTTTTGCCATTTTTTCTAAATTTATTCGATTAGGTCCTTCTCCAATGAGAACAACTCCATATTGTTCATTGCTAGGTATTTGAGAAGATAATTCATGCAAAATAGGAAATAAACGTTCATATCCTTTTTGGTCTGCTAAACGTCCAATGGAACCAAAAATATGAGTACATTCCTCCACACCCCATTGTTTCTTAAAATGAACAATTTCATCCTGAGAAAGACTGGGAACTATATCTACACCATTATATACTACTTCAATGACGTGTTGTTTAAGTCCCAATTTTTTTTCATGGAATTGAGCTGATGCATGAGAAACGCAAGTACATAGCGAACTTATAGGAAATGTACAACGATCTAAGAAAAAAAATAAACCTTGTCCTTTTCTTCTCTCTGAAATATGAATCGTATTGATTAAAGGAATATGCAACCCTAAACAAGCAATGCGTGATAATATATTGGGATGCATCAAATGTGAATGGACAATATCAGGATGAAAATCTTGTATCATGGAGCGTAATGTATGCAATAGAAAAATATTTTTTAAGGAATCCATGCCTAAATATTGAGGGAAAATTTCTAATTTTTTAAAAGCATTTTCTATTGTTTTATTGGTAGGAGCAGATTTTAATGAAATCACACCTACTTCGTATCCTGATTTTAATAATTCCTTACTCAAATCTAAACATACACGTTCGGCTCCACCTACGCCAAGTTCTGTTAGAATTTGCAAAACTTTCATATATCAAATCCTTTCATTTTTATAAGCTCTTTCCATGTCATTTAGACTCTTTCACCACTTTAGACTCTTTCCATTGTCTTTATTTTCCACCATTTTTAATTTTTCCACCGTTTTTATAGTCTTTTTCTCCGACTAAAGGCACTTAATTTTAACCTCATTATAAAAATTATATTCTTTTTGACTATATAGAATTGAGAAATAATATTTATATTTTTAAAAAATGAATGTATAATGTTTTACAATAAAATATCAATATTTCCATGTGAAAGGGAGAAAATTTTGAAACTTACCATACAACAGATTCAAAAACATTTTGAAAATTCTATAGCACTTATATCACAAAATAAAATAGGAGTGGAGTATGAAATATTTTGTTTTCATAAAGACACTCTAGATCGTCTTGCTTATGATAGTGATCCTGGAATACAGACAATATTGCATCATATTCAGCAACAAACCAATTCTCAAATTATCCAAGAAAACAACAATACGATTGCTTTAAAAAACAAAGATTATAGCATTACGTTGGAACCAGGAGGACAACTTGAAGCATCTTTTTTACCTTGCACCAATTTATTAGAATTTCAAACAAAATTAGACAATTATTTAGCAATTTTACAACAAATACAAATGAAATATCCTATTATATTTATTGCTATGGGTGTTGATCCTTTTCATACACTAGATGAAATTCCATGGATGCCTAAACAACGTTATAAAATTATGAGAAAATATTTTGCCCAATTCAATGATAAAAGCCACTGTATGATGAAACAAACTGCTGCCATTCAAATCAACATTGACTACAATTCAGAACAAGATGCCATTTATAAATACAATACAGCATTACATATTCATCCTACACTCGTACCTTTAACTAGTAACACACCATTGTATGAAAATGCAATTCCTAATCCTCCTTACTATCGAAGCTATATTTGGCAAAATACTTGCACAGAGCGTACAGGGCATCATCCCATTCAATCTTTTCAAGATTATATAGATTATGCCTTAGACATTCCTATGTTTTTTATATGTCGAGAGAATCAATACATTGCTTTTCCTACAAAAACTACATTTCGACAATACTTAGAATATGGTTTCCAAGAATATACAGCCACGTATGAAGATTGGATTTTACATCTCAATACTATCTTTACTGCAGTTCGATTTAATAATAAAACCTTGGAAATCCGAATTTTTGATTCTCATAAACCTAAATTTTTGCTGGCATACACTGCCCTTGTCCAATCACTTTTTTATACATCTCCACAACAAAACTTGCAAGGAAAAACACTTTCAGAACTTTTAGATATAGCACATAATAATTTACCCAAACAAGAACAACATTATTTGCTACCACTGTATGAAGTGGTTGAACAAAAAAAACAACAAAAAACAGAAACTATAAATGCACAAGATATTTTACAACAATATACTGTTTTATAGTTTTATCTTACAACAATATACTGTTTATAAAATCAATCAATAAGGAAACACAAATAGTAGTAAGCTTTATAAAGAGAACTTTATTTTGCTAGAAAAAAAATAACAATATCATATAATACACGAAGTAGAAAAATTATTGAAAACATATTTTCATATTTTTAATATGTTTTCTAACATGAATAACATTTCTTTTAAGTTTTTATAAAATTTATGAATATATTATTAATCATACGCACACTTGCCATTATTATCTTGATTTTAGCTATAGCTCTCATGTTTCCAGCACTGATGACAATATACTACCAAGAACAAAATACAAAAGAAACATTTTTTATTTTAATTGCTGTAATGGTAACAATTTCATTATTAGCTCTTCAATGGACTAAAAAAAGTAAGAATACAAAACTTTCCATGCGAGATAGTTTTTTAGTTGTTACTTTAACTTGGGTAGTAGCCTCATTATTTGGTGCCTGCCCTTATTATTTTTCAAATGCAATTCCTAGTTATACAGATGCTTTTTTTGACACGATGTCGGGCTTTACCACAACAGGTGCTACAATTTTATCAAATATTGAAGCATTGCCTCACTCACTTTTATTTTGGAGAGCTCAAACGCATTGGTTAGGAGGCATGGGAATTGTTGTTTTAGCAGTTGCTGTTCTACCACTTTTAGGAATTGGTGGTTTACAACTCATTGCTGCAGAAGCACCAGGACCGACTGTAGATCGATTGACTCCTAGAATTACCTCTACGGCAAAAATTTTATGGATGATGTATATTGGCTATACATGCATAGAAACCGTTTTATTAGTATGCTGTGGGATGTCTTGGTTTGATGCTGTTACACATTCTTTTGCAACAATAGCCACAGGCGGTTTTTCTCCTAAAAATGCTAGCGTAGGCTTTTATAATTCTGCTACTATTGATATGATCATTACCATATTCATGGTACTGTCTGGAATTAGTTTTGCTCTTCAATATAAAATTTTAACAGGACAATTTCAAGAAGCAAGAAAAAATGATGAATATAAAGTCTATCTAGCTATTTTTTTTACTGCTACTTTGATTATGACATATAACTTACAACCTTATTACAAAACATATGCAGAAGCATTTCGATACGCTTCCTTTCAAGTTGCTTCTATCCTAACAACTACAGGTTTTGCAACTGCAGATTATGAACAATGGCCACATTTATCGCAAGCCATTATCTTGCTACTTATGTTTTTTGGTGGTTGTGCTGGCTCCACTGCAGGCGGTATAAAAATCATTCGAATTATTACTGTAATCAAGCAAGCGTTTAATGAAATGAAATATTTGCTTCATCCTAGAGGTTTATTTTTACTCACAGTTAATAATAAACCTATTAAAAAAGATGTTGTATATGCCATTAGTGGCTTTGTGAGTATGTACATTACTCTTGTATTATTTACAACATTGATTGTTGCAACCCATAATCATGATATTACTACTGCTTTTACCACAGCCTTAACAACTATAGGAAATATAGGACCAGGATTTAATTCAGTAGGCCCCACGAAAAATTTTGCTTTCTATCCAGCATATATAAAATGGTATCTTAGTTTTATTATGATGGTGGGGCGTTTAGAAATATATTCTGTACTAGTGATTTTCATGCCAATTTTTTGGCAACATAAATAATATCGTATTGCAGAATTAACATACTTTTCAATCTATTTTTACATATAAAAGAAAAACAATGAAAAAACAAGAATACTTACGAAAAAGAGACCGTCTTGTCTCTATTCTTACAGATGATGGGAAGTACAGAATCTCCCTTATCAAAAATACAACCACAGCACAAACAGCACAAAAACAACATAATTTAGACTATATGTCTGTTCAATATTGGGCCAAAGCAGCATCCTGTGCTATTTTCTCCTCCTCTTTACTCAAAGGAGAAGAACGAGTCACTGTTTACATTAAACCAGAAACAACATATACGACTATTCTCGCTGAAGCTATGCATACAGGAGAGGTTCGTGGATATGTACAATTAGAAGATAATGTCACGGTAGATCAAATTCCAAAAACATTGAAACCTGGAATTTTTCGAATCGATAAAGTTTTATATGGCAAATATGAACCAATGACTGGCATTATTAAGTTACAAGAAGGCGATATAACTTCAGACTATCAATATTTTCTAACACAATCTGACCAAATAGCTTCCTATGTTTGGTTATATACAGAAACAGATGAACAAGGACAAATCATACTGTCTACAGCACTTTTAATTCAAGCTATGCCAGGAACAACACAAGAAGAAATCAATGAACTAGCCAGTACTATCAACTTTACAACACTTCCCCAATTGATCGATAGTAGCAATCCCCAAAGCATCTTAGAGCAACTTTTCCCACAAAAACATAGTATTACCAACAACACTCTCCTTGATTTTTACTGTCGCTGTTCTCATAAAAATTTTAAATCAAAGCTTCTTACATTTACACAAGAAGAAATCAAAGATATGCAAGAACAAAATCAACGAGAAATGATATGCCATTATTGCAATAAAGAATATGTACTCACAGATGAAGATTTTCAAGATATTCTTCTTCAAATACAAAAACAATAATGTAAAGAGAAACATATAAAAAAATAATAATGTAAAGAGATGCATATAAAAAAAGTAGCTATATTCGAATATAGCTACTTTTTTTAATTTTAAAACTATATTTTTCGTAAAAATCAAAATATAGAGACTATATTATTAACATTACTTTTAAAAATTTCCTTCTACCCAAGCTTCTATTTCTATAGGAACGACATGAGGTGTGATATTGCATTCTAGTTTCCCATCCATAACACCACTATCTATACAGTCTATAGTGCGAGTAATTTTTTTATTGTTTAAGAGTTCGTTCATATTTATGGGATGCGTGCCATAATGTTCATTTCTAAACCAGTCGCTTTCATGGATAGTTAAAAGAAGAATGTTATTGTGGATGAGACTGAAATGGTATAAGTATTCGTGTATAATAGTTTCTTTTTCTTGTGGTGAAACTATATTTTTTGTAGTCAGATTATGAATTTGGACTACTGTTTTATCTGTTTGTTTTTGCATTTGTATATCAAAGTAAAATGTAGGAATATCACCACCATCATCAAAATTAGCTTCTGGTATAATGCTAATTGTTGTTTGGACAGGGTATGTTGTTCTATTTTTAAATATTGTAATGTCACATATATGTTGGTGGTTCGTTGTTGTATTGTATTCTTGTATATGTTGATATGCTTTTAAAATTTCTGCATTTTTAAGTTCTTTTCGTATTGTTTCATAGTCTAGGATATCTTGTTCTCTCATCGTAGTAATTTGCGTATGAAGTGTTTCTAATATTTGAGAATATTTTCTTTGGAATGCAGGATAATTTTGAAGGTTATTTTGTTGTTGTTGAATTTCATAGAGGATATTCGAATAGCTTTTTTGTGCTTGAATTTTTGTGCTTAGATTTTCTAATGTAAAATTGTTGAGTTGTGTTTCTAAAAGTTCTAATTGGGCAATCTTTGTTTTATTTTCTGTGATCCGATCTTGTAATATTTTTTGAAAATCATACTGGGCACTACGGATTTTTTGTTTTGCTTCTTTTGTGAATGTTTCATCTATTTTCCAAGTAGCGATTGTATTTCTTGCAATTTCTAACGTTTGGTTAGCATTTGTTAAATTTTCTGGGCTTTCTTCTACGTTTGTATTTGCCAGTTGTTGTTGCATATATTTTTTTATGTTTTGAATTTGAGTATATAATTGGATTTGTTGTTGTTTTTTTTGGATAGTTTGAAAAATATTTTCTTTTTTTGTTTGAAAATTTTGATAATGTTCTAGAACTATTTCTTCTTCTACTGGAATTTTATTCGTTTCATTCTGTATAGTAAGGAGTGATTCTTGTATAGTCTGTAATGTAGTTAGGGTAGAATCTTCTTGTATATTGATATTAGCTCGTATTTGTAATTCTTGAAGTTTATTTTGTATGCCTTTAATATAATAATTTTGTAAAAGTTGCATTATCTGCTCTTGCCTTGCCTCTAGCATATCTTGTTCTTCTGGTGTAAAGTTTTTAGGCAAAGATATATTTTGCAATTTTTGTGTTATTTGTTGGCTAATAATCTTAATTTTTTCTAAATCTGTTTCTGTTTGTAGTTTATAGTTGGCTTCTTCTTCGATTTGGTTGATTTTTTGTTTTGTTTCACTTACTAGGAATTGTTGAAGTTGGTTTTCGGCAAATAAAAGTTGATTGGCAACAATAGTACGATTTTTTTCTAATTCTTGTTGATTATCTTTGACAATTCGTGTGAAATCATGGGGATATTGTGTTTGAAATTCTTGCCAATCTTCAATTTTTTTCTTTGCCTGTACATCATATGCTTGTAGTTTGTCTACGTTATAGTTGATGCGTTCTTGTGTTTGATTTTCATGGATATAGTATTTTTCCGTTCGCTCTAATGGAGGCTGTGCAATGTTCCAATATTTTTCATAAGCAATGTACTTGTTTTGAATAGATACAATCAGATTTTCTGCTTGTTGTTTCCTTTGTATATCTTGTTTATTTTCAATAGGATATGTGATTTCTAAATTTTGTATTTGTTTTTTCCATTCTTGCAATGTTTTCCCAGTGTTTTCTGTAGGCACTTCGTCATTGATTTGTTGGAGTTGAAATGTCAGTTGTTGCAATGTTTGATCTGCTTGTAAACGAAGTTCTTGAACAAGATATTCTAGTTGTTTTTCTATTCCTATACTATGCAATTCAAGTTGTTCTAAGTTTGTTTGTAACAGTTTGATATGACGTTCAATAGCATTAGATAGCGTGCTATAATTATGCTTTTGTGTTTCTTCTAAGCTTTCTTGTAATTTGTGTTGTTGCGTTTGTATTTCTTGTTGTAATTTTGGAATTTGATTTGATTTTAGCTGTTCATATTGCGGAAGAGAAGTCAGTTGTGTTTGTAAAATCGTTTTCGTATTTTCTAAGACGCGTGTATAAAATGTATAATTATTTTGAACAGAACGAAGTACATCTTCTTGCAAGCTGATTTTTGCTTTATATTTATTGTATTGTTCATTGAGTTTTTCTATGTCTTTTTTATAGGGACATTCATGTTTTTGGTGATTTTGAAAAAATTGAGGCAAATGAGATATAGTTTGTAATTTTGTTTGGTTTTGTTGTATATATTTTTCTAAAGTTTGAATCATTTCTTGACCATCCATAGGATATGTCAAAATAATTTCTTCTTGAAGTTGAGAAATCGTTGCTTGTTCTTTATCCCATTCTGAAAAACAATTTGCCAATGTCTGTAATGTTTGAAGTTGTTGTTGCCATTGACTTTTAAGAGAACGAGTTTGTAATAAAAGTTTTTGACATTCTTCTACATTATTTTCTTCATCATCAAGAATATGATACCATGTATGGTGAAACGTTTTCCACTGTTCGCATTGTTTTTCTCTCTGTACCAAAGACGTGAGCTTGCGTTGGGCATCTTGAATGTCATCATTTAAAAATGCTTCTTCATGTTTTGTATATTTTTTTGTAGTGTCTGGAACTTGGGGCGGATTCGTATTTTTTAAAATTTGCAATTCTCGAGCTAATATAGAATGACACTTTTGCACAATTTGATTTTTAATATTGCATGCAAACCAAAATCTACGAAGTGGATTGTACGTTGCATTGCCTCTATATTCTTGAACATGGTTTAAAATATGTGTGCTTGTAGTGTCAATCGTAATTTCCCCAATTTCTGTTTGCAAACTACGAGACTGCCAATTTTCATACAAAAAATGACTACCAAAAAGTATTACGATACATGCAATGGTTAAATAAATAGTAAGTTGTTTTTTCCCTTGTTGCTGCACTCGCTTGATATTTTTTGTGGCTTGTTCTTTAACTTGTGAGTAAATTCCTCTTGTTTGTAAAAGTTCTTCATATTTATCTATAATAATATCTGGACGAAGTCGATAGACTTTTTCTTCTTCTACAATATATTGTAAATATTCTTGAGATACAGTTTGTATTGTATTTTGTATTTTTTTTCGTATTTCAAGATTTAAAATATTTTCTGCTGTTAAAAGGCGATGAAAATTGTCTAAAACAAGAGAAAAGTTTTCTTTATTTTCTTGGTGGAATGTATTGGCACGTTCCAACAAGCAACTTTCTGCTCTTTCTGCTAACCAAGATAATGGCTTGCACAAATTGAATGTTTGAATGTCTGTTGTTTTAGGATTGTCGCCTAAAAAAGAATAAATAGGAAACACTTCCACATGGTTACAAATTTCAGTGAATCTTTGATAAATTTGTCGCCAATGAGAATTTTGTAAATATTCAATGGCATATTTTCGTTCTTTTTCTGGATCTAATGGAATTTCATTTTGTCGATTTTGTTTAAAAACTTGTCTATCCCATTTGCTGACAACAAGTGCTACTGGTATAGGAAATTTTTGTTGGTTATCTTGTCGAATGCTAATTTGTTCAATGAGATATTTTATTTCATTGGAACAATCTGTGAGTCTCTGTAAATTTTCATCCTCTAAAAATGTTTCTAATAAAATCAGAATTCCTCGTGCATTTTCAAAGAATTCATATATTTCATCCATTTGTTGTTCTGTAAATTCTTTAATCAGAGGATTGAGTTCTTCTTTTTTCCGACGTCCTTTTAAAAGTTCACCACCATAGTCTTTTGTAATCAATGTATGGTTATCAATTTTGAATTCAAGGTGAGAAACAGTTTTTGCTGTGGCTTTAGGCAAGATTCCTTTTTGATAGAGATTGATATACAGCGGTTCTAAAACTTCTTGTGTAGTGCCTGTGGAAAAAGCTTCATTATATAAAGAAACTAAGTAGCAAGTTTTTCCAGAGCTTCTGGAGCCTACAATCCCAATGTAACTAGGTTGTCCAATTCCAATCACTTGTGTTCCAATTGTTTCTATAATTTCATCAAGTTCTGGTCGTTTTTCTGGTGTTTTGTCTAAACAACGCATAATTAATTGTGCAATTTTTGATTGTATATCAATTCTTGTTATAGGCTTTGCTTCTGTATTGCAATGAATTTTTTCCCAAGCCTCTAACGTGTTTGCTTTTTTATCGTATGCAGATGTATAATTCAGAAGTTCGTAGGCCACAAGCCCAAAAGAATAAACGTCAGACGCTGTTGTCATGGATTCGCCTTTGAATCGTTCTGGAGCCATGTATGCTAAAGTGCCATATAATTTTGTATTTGCATTATTATAAAAAGAGGAGATGCCTATATCTAAGAGTTTTAGACTACGCCCTCGTGAAGAAGACCAACTAACTTGAATGTTCGAAGGTTTAATGTCATTGTGCAGTATTTTATTTTTATGTAAGTATGATAAAACTCTTGCAAGGTCATAGAGCCAACCTAATGCTGTATCTAAATCTGCCTTTTCAATTTTATCTAAAGTGAGACCTTCTATGTATTCCATCACAAGATATGGAGAACCTTCAAATCCATCTTCTGGATTGGATTTTTCTAATTCCATAAATTTAGGAAGTGCTTGATGTCGTAAGGATTGAAGTTTTTGAGCCTCTTTTAAGAACAATGCTTTATCTTCGTTATCTACATAGGGTTTAAGCAACTTAATCGCATATAATTTATCTTTAAATTCTGCCTTATACATGGAGCAGAAAGATCCTTCACTTAGAACTTCAATTAAATTATATTTTCCAATTTTTTTTCGTGGTGTTATTTCTTCTTGCGAATTCTGTTTCATTTCACTCATTTTATTTTGTTTTATAGAATCACCCATGACAATTCCTTTTTATTGTATGTTTTGCCAAAATTTTTTTAATATTTCTTGTTTACCAGTCTGAAGTTGGTATGTAATTTTTTCAATGTAGATATTATTACTAGATCCTATTGTAAGAACATAATAAGGTTCTCTCCATAAAATAGATGTATTTTTATTAATTTGCAAAATTATTTGATTTTCTCTAATGTTAAAATATTGAAAGAATGTGGATAAAGGAATCGTGAATTCCATATTTTGTAATGTAATTTTTTGATTTAAAAATTCAGAAATATTTTCTAATTGTATTTTTTGGCTTGTAGTTAGAAAAATTTGAAATTGCATGTGAATTTGAATATCACAATATTCTTGGTATTCTTGTTCCCAACGCGTCCAAACATCTTGACTGTACTCTGTTTGTGGTTGAAAATCTTGTTCAAGGATTTGTTTTTTTTCGTTATATTGATGAAGTTTTTCTTCGTAGATTTGATAACGTATGATTTCGTTTTCTTGTAGAAATTCTTTGTATTGTGTCCATAAAGAAAGCCATTCTTCTAAAAGTTCAGCTTGGCGTTTGACTTGGTCTTCTTTATATTTCCAATTTTGCCAATCTATGTACTCTATTCGTTCTTTAAAAATGGCTTCTACTTTTTCCAATGGCTCTTGCAATACAAGCTCTGGCTCATAGTGCGTGCTAATTTGGTTGTTTTTTTCTATACGCCATTCTTGAAAAGAATATCGAGGATTTATAGGTCTAGCAATGATCTTGGCTTGTCTAGGAAAATATTGTTTCCCACCATCTACGCTTTGCGAGTTGTACACGATTTCGCCTGCATTTTTTAAATTAACTTGGCAATCTGCAGCAAGGAGGAAATCAAAATTCCATGTTTCATTTTCTTGCAAAAAAAATTCTGTATCGAGTTGTCGATTCGAAATTTGCCATTTTGCATTATTGCCTACCATGGAAACAGGAGCCACCCATCTCCATTTTTCATGATCCCAAGTACCTGACATAGTATATGTTTTATCTAGTTTTAAAAGAATAGGTTCATTGATAGGTACGTTTTTTCCATTGATTTGTAGTAATTGAAATACATTTTCTGGTGCTTGGATTTGCAATGATACTTCTTGTTTTTGGAAATAAGCTGTGATGATGCCTTCTCGCCCATAGATTTGTCGTGGATTTTGTTGGCTATAATCTTCCCAACGCATAAATTTCCAATTGTCATTAGGAATGGCACGCACAATCCCTTGCGTATCCCATTGAATTTGACCAGCCTCTGGACTGGGAAAAATTTTATGTTGAAGTCCAATGGTAATTTTTAAAATAGAATCTTTTTGAATTTCTAAATCTTGTTCAAAAATCGTTCGCATATAATTTTCTTGCAAAACTTTTTTATTCCATTCAATTTTTTCAAAATAATAATTTGATTTTTTTAATTCTATGAAAACATTATATCTCCCTGGACGAAAGGCTTTTGTACGTATCATATCAAAAGTAGTCGAACCAATGATAATGTCTATGGGCATGTTTTTAGGAACATCTATTTGAACAAGATATGTATTTCGAACGTTGAATACTTTGTTATCTGTATTTTCAGAAGTTTCACTTTCATCTACACCATTTTTTTGTATGTTGTCGTTCTTGGAAAGTTGATTTTCTATATTTTCCCCTTGTTCTGTGAATTCTTCTTTTATTGGTTGCTGTTTTATTTGTTCATTGAGTTTTTCAATTTTTTCTTCAGAAATTGTTTCTGATATTGGCTTTTCAGAAGTTTGAAAATTTATGAATAGCAGAAAACAAAAAATAAGAAAACTAATTCCGCCAATCAAAGGATAAAGAAAATTACGTTTTTTATGTTCTTGTTGTGTGGAATGCAAGGAAATCGAAGTCTGAGGCATAACCACATTGACTTGTATTTTAGGTTTTTTTTCAACTTGTTTTTCTTCTTCCACTTCTTTTGCTTTGACAGGTAACAGCAAAACAAGATCAGATGGTTTACTTTCTCTTGTTACAGGAAGTTGAAAAAGGAGTATTCGAATTTCTTCCTCAGACAATTCAACATTGTCATCTAAAAGTACAGCACGAATTTCTTGATATGAGCGTCCGAATTCTTCTTTTCCTTCTAATGTCATCCAACCTAACAATCGATATGTATCATCATACGTAAGGCATTGACGATAATATCCTTCTTCAGGAAACGTTATGTTATTCCAAGACATAGTTTTTTCTAATACCCATCGCAACATGGATTTATCTTTCCAATCTCCAATAAGATTTGTTGCACCAATGCCAGGAAACCATTTTTGTATAAAAACAGGATATGCTTCTGTTTTTTTCATATCTTTCTCTTTTAAATAAAAACATTTTGCTAGAAAAGCAAAATGTTGAATTTGAAAAATAATATTTATTAATATAAAATATGTTTTTTATTTACATTGCTATATGTATTTAAGGAGTCCATTATTTTCTAAGTTATATAGATGCCAGATACTTTCATTTCTTTATTGTATTTATAGATTTTTTATTATATAGCTCATGTTCTTCTAGGTATTGAATTCGTTCTTGCATTTGTTTGCCAGAAATTTCAGGAGTGTATTTTGTACGAATAGAGCTATATGCATTTTTTTCAATTTTTTCACGATACTCTTTGTCTTCATAGAGTCTTTTCATATATTGTGCAGCATGTTCTACTTTTGCTTCTGCCCAGATTTGATCTGTATGATCTATTTTATAAGGACCAGCACTGTTTTCAACTGGGATTAGGTCATAATCGACTAAGCAAGAATTATCATGATCCATAAAATCAATATTCCCAGACCAATTTGTTGCAATCACGGGCTTTCCAAAATACATTCCTTCTAGACAAAGATATCCTAATCCTTCACTTCTATGAAGTGATACAATCGCATCAGACATTTGATATAGCTGATCGAGTTTTTGGCGCGGTAAAATTTCTTCAATAAAATAAATATTAGAATTTTCTTTTGTCAACTTTTTTAATGTCATTACTTCTTGTTGTTTTAAATGAGCATTGTTGATTTTCAAAATTAACCCCACACCTTTTTGATTATTAGGAAATGCTTGTTGAAATGCTTTGATGGTTGCCATAGGATTTTTACGAATTTGAACGCTAGAAGTATCATACATAGTTAAAAATAAAAAATCATTTTCTGGTAGATGAAAATGTTCTCTAGCAAGTGGTGGAGGTGTTTCTAAAATCATAGAGGGTGTTATATATATTACGGGACAAGGTGCTTTTTTTTGTAAACATTCTTGGATAAAACGACTAAAAACCCATAATTCATCAACATATTGAAAACGATCTAGCCATTGATCAGGAAATGCAGGTAATTCCCAATACCAAACTCCGATTCGGTAGGCATCCCACGCATCACGTAGTATATATTCATAGGCAAGTGGCATTTGCTCTGCATTGATATGAAAAATACTATACCTATAAGGTGCTGTATTTGTAATTTTATGTTGAAAAGTATTATCATTTTTTCTGGCAGGATTAAGAGTTTCAAAATTATACATAGTCCAAGGAATTGAAGTTGTCTCTAAACTTTTTCCCATTAAACGAAGAGAATATCCTAAACCAGATTCTGCTTTAGCATATCCTATTAAATTAATCCCAACTTTTTTTGTTTCTGGGGAACGTTTGGCTAATTCTTCTGAAGAAACATTGGATTGCATCAAATAATTTCGTAATTTATTTTTTAACAAGATATTTTGTAATTTTTGAATCTTAGACCAAAGAAATTTTGATTTGGAAGCATATTTACGAACAAAAATAGCAATTTTTAATAAAATTTTTTGTAATGACATGTTCTATTCCTATATACACTAAAAAATACAAATCATATAATATATTATATCATAAAAATATTCTGAAGGTAGCTTTTTTGATACTAAAAAAAAATAATTCAAAAAATAAAACAATTTTTACATATAAAATGTTCGATTCATTATTGGATATGATATAATACAAATTTATTCCACTATTTTTGGAGAAATATATTTTGAAATTTATTTTTTTAACATAGAGAGCCGTACACTCTTTAATTGATATAAAAAAATGATATAATACAAATTTATTCCACTATTTTTGGAGAAATATATTTTGAAAAAAAAATTGTTTATCTATTTTTTATATCTTCTTCCTGTACTTCTTTATGGAATTGTGAGTATTTATTTATATCAAAATATGGAAACAAAACGTTCTCAAATTTTTTACTACCGTGCATATGTACAATTTACAATCTATGTAATCTGGGTATCTATTATATGGCATGCATGCAGTAAGATAAAAAAAACAATTTTTTTCGGATTATTTGCTTTGATCGTTCATTTTTGTATTCTTTTCTATATTAGTCAAGATATCGTAGAAAAATTTCGTCCACATTGGCATTGGTATATTTCATTTTCTATCCTTTATTTTTTACATCTAGTTTTCTTAGTAGCAATATTGCAAACATTAAAATGGAATTTCTATATTATTTTGTCTTTATATTTTTTTATTTCTGTAGCACAAGTTTTTATTTTACAATACACAAATACTTTTTTCTGCAATCTTTTTTTATACTTTAATCCTATTACCAATATAACACAAACAATTCCTTACTACGATCACTTGAGAGGTCATTTTTGCTATTCTACTCACTGGCTTACCCCTTTTTTCCCACCTTTTACTTTCCCAAAATCTAGTACTGTAATTATGTTATACCTTATATTGTGCATTTTTTTTCTCCTAATTTTACTTTGCATTAAAAAAATTTTTATGAAAAATATTTTATATACAAAACGATTAAAGATACGTCCAAGAAATAAAAAAGAAATGAAACAATTGATAGAAAAAACAGAAGATGAAGAATTACAAAGTATATACAAAGACATGCTTCAAAACATGTTCCATGGAGCAATTCAATGGAACAGCAATTGGAAAATTTCTTTATTATCTACAGGGCAAGAAATAGGTTGTATTGCCTTTATGGGGCCACCAGATTATAATCAACGAGTAGAAATTGGCTATATTATCGATGAACCATTTCAACATCAAGGATATGCAACAGAAGCAGTACAGGCTTTGGTTTCATGGGCTTTACTACAAAAAAATGTTCAATCCATCATTGCCTATACAAAGGAACAAAATATTTACTCTCAAAAAGTACTCCTAAAAAATAATTTCCAAAAAGAATGTTGTGATGTTATCGGTGTGCGTTTTATATATCAAAAAATATAATTTTTTTAAAATATCCATTGTTTTTAGTAAGTATCCGACATTTTTTATCTTGGAAACAAATATGTTATTCCCATGGGAACAAAGATTAAAACATCTACAAGATCTACAGATTTCTAAAAATATAGCAGAAGATCTACTCTTATACATGAACCAATCTGTTCATAAATATACTTTTCCCCAACAACAAACACCAGAAAAACACGTTCCCTATTGGGAAGAATTTTTAAAAAATAATCCTCCAGAAAAAATTTCTTTTTTTTTAGGAATTAAAGTAAAAGATTTCAACGATATACAAATTCATATACAACAACACCTAGCTGGTTCTTTGCCAGTAATTGCTACAAAAAATAGGACAGATTTTATTCATATTATTTCTCAATGCATTCCTAATATTTCTATTGGAAACAACATAAATGCCTTTATGATTCCAAAATATAAAAATTTATCTCGTGAAAAATATTTCAAAAACAATACTAAAAATCCTTGGAATTTAGAAAAACAAAAAATTTTATATTTAGAACCATGGAAACTCATCGATAGATTTATAGTAATCCACCAAACTTTTTATAGTAATGTATCACTTCCTATTTCTCAATGGTTACAAAAATCCTATAATATCCGCTTAGAACATGAATTCACACATTATTTATTTTATCGACTCTATAAAACATCTATAACGCACCTATACATAGAATTGCTCTGCGACTGGTCTGCTATATTAAAAACATTCGGTTTTTTCTCTGCCCAAATGCAAAAACAATTTTTTTTCACATGTTCATGTTCCCCAGAGCAAGTTTGCCCAGAGCAACATTGGCCCCAGAGTAGTTTTTCCCCAGAGCAAGTTTGCCCAGAGCAACATTTTCCCCAGAGTAGTTTTTCCCCAGAGCAAGTCTGCCCAGAGCAACATTTTCCCCAGAGTAGTTTTTCCCCAGAGCAAGTCTGCCCAGAGCAACATTTTCCCCAGAGTAGTTTTTCCCCAGAGCAAGTCTGCCCAGAGCAAGTCTGCCCAGAGCAAGTTTGCCCAGAGCAACATTTTCCCCAGAGTAGTTTTTCCCCAGAGCAAGTTTGCCCAGAGCAATATTTTCCCCAGAGTAGTTTTTCCCCAGAGCAAGTTTGCCCAGAGCAATATTTTCCCCAGAGTAGTTTTTCCCCAGAGCAATATTTTCCCCAGAGCAATATTAACCCCAAAGCAGTTTCTTCACAGAATAGTTTTTCCCTAGAGCAAATTTGCCTGCACAATGATTCTCGATTTTTTTATTATACAAAGCAATTTTCTCAAGAAGTGCGTTACGCACTCTATAGTCTATTTCAAAAAGCTATAGAGAATCTTGAAATACTTACCAATAAATATTATACTAATGAAAATCATTATATATTTCTTTTGACATTGGCAACAATTCCTTTAGATGTATTGGCCAATGAAAGAATACTTTTGTTTTTTTCAAATGTATTGATGGAAAATGAACGATATGAAATATAAAATTTGTATTATTTCCCTTTTATTAAGCAGTGTTTTTTTTCTTTTTTTGGGTGTAAAAGAAATGTTGGTTCAATGTTATTTGAATCATATTTGTACTGTTCATTTGCGATATTATTATGTAGAATTGCAAATGTTTTTTCCAAAATCATCAGTTAGCCCTTTGAATGAGACGAATTTTCAACTTTTTATGAAAGATTTTATAGATCCAAAATACGCAAGTTGTCCTAGTATTCCTTGGCAGGATCATCAATATTCTTATCAAATACACACACAAACGCCTCAAAGAATGTATCAAAAGATAAAAAAACCAATTGTTTGGGAAAGTCCTTGTGTTAAGATCCCTCTTACAGACATTGATTTTGAATATATTGAAAAACGTCATTTTGGACAGTTTCATGTGCTTTGGAATGATGGAAGTGTAACAGATGAAAAAGAAGTACCTGTATTTGACAATGAAAAAAAATAGTTTAAAAAAATTTAAATTATCTTATATCTTCATAGATAAAATATAAATTATTTGTAAATTATAAAAAATAATGAATTATATATAATATATATTAAAAATAAACTCTTGCATTTTTCTCATACAATAAAAATACAATACAACAACGAAGTATATAAAAAATAATCTATGAATAGGATGTAAGATCTTTCTTTTAATAATTCATGAACAGAATGAAATATTTTGCTAACAAGCAAAATATTCTTTGCAAAATAAAAAATATTTTTTAGAGGAAAGACTTTATACATAAATGAGTTATGTTTAGAGAAAATATTTTTTTTAAAAAAAATAAAAAAATACTCTTGACTTTTTTTTCAAAAAAAGTACAATGCATTTATGCATAAAAGATGCAAAGCCTTCGTAAGTCATGGAAAAAACAATCATTTATATAGTTCCTGCTTGAAGGCAACATAGATAATAATCAAATTTATAAAAAAATACATATAAATTTGAAAATATATAAAATTTTTAAATTTTATTTATGCATAAAAGATTTAAAGCCTTCGTAAGTCACGGAAAAAACAATCATTTATATAGTTCCTGCTTGAAGGCAACATAGATAATAATCAAATTTATAAAAAAATACATATAAATTTGAAAATATAAAATTTTGAAGCGTGGTAACACGTAGATGACCTCCTTTTTAGAAAGTAAAAAGATTACCTAAGTGGTATTAAAATTTGCAAACGAAAATTTTAATATTTACCTTTGTATAAAGGTTATAAAAATCTGCAAAAAGCCAAGAGTTTTTTGTAGATTTTTTTTATGCACATATATTTTTTGGGTGATTGATATTTTAGCAAATATTGCTATGAATTATTTTGTTATATTATGTATAATAAATTATATTGAATGAAAACATTTTTTATTTCTAAAATAAACAAATTAAAAGCAAATCATGGGAAATTTATTTACTTCTTTAAACAAAAATTTTGAACCTTTAGCAGCAAGGTTGCGACCAGAAAGTTTAGATGATTTTTTTGGACAGGAACATATTATCGGGAAAGGGCGTCTTTTGCGTCGTTCCATTGAAGCAGATCAGCTTTCGTCTGTCTTATTTTATGGACCACCAGGAACAGGAAAGACAACATTAGCGAAAATTATTGCAAATACAACAAAAGCAAATTATCAATCTTTAAATGCTGTTTTAGCTGGTGTTGCTGAATTGAGAAAAGCAATTGCCATGGCTAAAGAACAAAAAGAAATATATGATACGCGTACAATCCTTTTTATTGATGAAGTGCATCGTTGGAATAAAGCACAACAAGATGCTCTACTTCCATGGGTGGAAAATGGTACGATTACATTAATAGGAGCTACTACAGAAAATCCGTATTTTGAAGTCATTAAGCCTTTAGTCAGTCGTAGTCGTATTTTTCAATTAAAATCATTAGAAGCAGAAGATTTAGAACAAATTCTTCATCGCGCTTTACAAGACAAAAAAAAAGGTTTAGGAAACTATAATGCAATAGTCACAGAAGAAGCAAAAAATCATTTAATCCAAATGTCTAATGGAGATGCTCGAAGTTTATTAAATGCACTAGAATTAGCAGTGATCACAACTCCACCAGATGAAGACAACAAAATTATTGTGACATTGCAGGTAGCAGAAGAGTCGATACAAAAAAAAGCAGTCTTATATGATAAAGAAGGAGATGTTCACTACGATACTATTAGTGCATTTATTAAAAGCTTGCGAGGGTCAGACCCTGATGCAGCTTTATATTGGTTAGCTAGAATGGTATATGCAGGCGAGTCGCCTCGTTTTTTATTTCGTAGAATGTTAATTTTTGCAGCAGAAGATGTTGGATTAGCAGATCCCAACGCAATGGTTATTACACAAGCATGTGCCAATGCCTTTGAATATGTAGGATTACCAGAAGGAAGGTTTCACTTAGCCGAGGCAGCATTATATTTATCTACAGCACCAAAATCTAATAGTAGTATGGCTTTTTTTGATGCTTTAAAAACAGTAGAACAAGAAATGGAAGCCCAAGTTCCCAATCATTTAAAAGATGCTTCTCGAGATGCAGAATCTTTTGGGCATGGTGAAGGGTATATGTATCCTCATGCGTATAAAGACCATTGGGTAGCACAGCAGTATTTACCAGATTTTTTACAAGGTCGAACGTTTTATTCTCCTACGGAACAAGGTTATGAAAAAAATATAGCCTATGAAGTGGCAAGAAAACGAGAAGAACAACTTACCGCAATGTTAGAATCTATACTTCCAGGACAGCAAGAAATTATGACATATTCTGGGAAACATGTCCAGGCTGAACGAGAAAAATGGTTGAGTCGAACAATGGCACAAACAGGAAAATCCATTGGACAACAAAGAGACAGAGTTCTTCAAAATGCAAAACTTCAAAGAAATTCCTTAGTATTAGATTTGCATGCTGCCACAGGACTTTTAAGTTGGGAAGTTTTACGAATGTCCCCGGAAGGTGGATTAAGTATTTGGGAAGAGAACAAACAACTTGCTCAAGGTTTACAACAACAAATACAACGAATGCCCATCCAAGAACAACCTATTTTATATACAGATAATTGGCAAATAACATTAGCAACTTTGCTACAAAATAATATCAAGTTCGATGCTATTATTGCTAGAAATGCATTTTTATCTTCTTGGAATATGATTCAAGATTTGCCTACTCTTTTATCAGAAAAAGGAGTGATTTCTATCGTAGAAACGATTCCGAATAAAACACAGCGACTTTACAATCTATTTACACCAGAACAGCTTCCTTATTTTCAACAACTACAAGAAGCAGAAGAATCTATATATAAGGATTCTACAAATCCAAGTTTACAAGTCACACCAGAAGATATCCTACAACAATTTCAAAAAACAAATTTGAATCATATTCAACAACAAACAGTTCAACAAACAACTACAGTGTATGTTACACAAACTATTCTTACACAATGGTTTAGTACAAATCAAAATACACATGGTGTACAAAAAACATATTATGATCATATATCGCCATTTTTAACAGAAGATCAAATTCAACATCTATATGATCAATTCAAACTATGCTTTTTACAAAAAAATATTCCTTGGGAATATACAGTGACTTATATTTATAGTGATATAGCTTTAAAAAACAAGAAAAAGAAAAAAGAAAATGAATAAAAAAAAGTAGCTTGATTCAAGCTACTTTTTTTATTTTCATATAAAATTTTCTATTGAAATTATTTCATAAATCAAAAATATAGAATGTTTTGATACATGAAATTATTTCATGGACCAAAGATATACAATATCCCAAACATCACCTGTTTTTAATAAATGACCTTCTGGATAGCTAAATTTATCCCAATATAAAATTCTTTGAAAGTTTCCGCCCCAACCTAAAATATAAGGTATTTGTTCCATAAGAATATAATCAAGTTCTTGCATAGCTTGTTCTCTTTGGTGTTGTAGAAACATTTTATTATATGCATCACAAATTTTATCAATTTTTTCATGTTTTAGGCCAGGAATATTGTTTGAATTTTCTTTATCTGCAAGGTTAGATTTCCAACTACTGGAGGGATCTGGGAAAAAGTCTCCACCCCAACTGATAAAAGCCATTTGAAATTGAAAATTATACAGTTGTTGTTCGTTTTCTGGGATGTGTATAGGTAAATAATCAATGCGGATACCAGCTTTATTTAAATCTTTCTGATAAATCGCTTGTATGAGAGGGATGAGTCCTTCTTCACAAATCAAAGTTACAGAGAGTGGTTTATTATTTTTATATCGTAGTTTCCCTTTTCTATGCCAACCTGCTTCTCGGAGAAGTTTCACTGCTGCTCTGCCATTATATCTATATTTAGGATTATTTTTATTTTCATAAGGACTACCAGGAAAATAAGAATCTAATTGTTGATACTCATTATAAAAATGTTTTTTATTCATTTTTTCCACATTAAATAATAGAGTAAAGGCTTTTCGCACTCGTATATCGTTAAAAGGAGAAGTCCTCATATTTAAAGCAATGCCGCTAAATCCTTGAGGGCGTTGATTATATATTTTTTCTTTTTTTATTTTTCCATTTTTGATTTCTTCAAAATTCATTTCTGTTGCCCATTGTTTTGCTATGAGAACAGAATGCACATCAAAATCTCCTTTTTTGAATCTTTCGAATGTTTTAGAAGAATCATTTTCAATAATAATTTCAATCACATCAAAATTATAGAGACCTTTATTAAATCGTTCATTTCCACCCCAATAATCTAATCTTCGTTCAAAAATAATTTTATCTTGATTGGGGCTGTGACGCATAGTGTAGGGCCCAGAGCTTAAGATTGCTTGATAATTATATTCTGTAATATATTGTTTAGCTGTAATGTTTTTTAATATATGTGCTGGATAAATAGGCGTACTTGTAAAATAGTGAAATAATCGCCAATTCAATTCTTTTGCTGTGATATGAAAGATATACTTACTTTCTGCAATGGGGGGATAAAATTTTTGAAAAATTTCTTGGGTATAGGGGGATTCTAAATCATCTTGCAAGTGAAATTCCCAAGATGCAATCACATCTTTTGTAGTTACTTGCGTTCCATCTGCCCATTTTGCTTTATGGTTCAAGCGAAATCGATATGTTTTATAGTCTTTTAAAATTTGCCAATGGCTAGCCAAAGAAGGAATATGTTCTAATGTATTAGGGTGGAGTTTTAAAAGAGATTCATACACAAGATTTCGAATAACTCCATGGACTTCATAGTCAGCTTCTTTTCCTGATACTCGGAGTGTACTAGGAAAGAAAGGATACGATATTCGGAAGGTTCCGCCTTTGTTTGTATTTCTTTGTGCATAAATAGGCATATCATTATTACTTTCCCATCCTTCACCTGTAAATCCCTTCCCACCTACGTATGCACTATCGTTTATTTCATCAAATTTTGTTTTTGGTTGTATGGGTGTTGGTTTCTCTTGATCGCAACCTAGGAAAAGGAAAAGTAAGATGAAAAAACAAGATAAGTTGTAAACTGTTTTTTTCATGTTGCATACATCCATTATTAAATTTTTGTATAAAATAGATTATGTGATTGAAAAATATGACGGTTCAACCGTCATATTTTTTATTAGGAATCATCTCCAGATTTCAAAACAGCTAGAAAAGCTTCTTGTGGTATTTCAATTTGTCCCACCATTTTCATTCTTTTTTTGCCTTGTTTTTGTTTTTCTAGCAATTTTTTCTTTCGACTAATATCGCCACCGTAACATTTAGCAAGTACGTCTTTTCGATATGCTGAGATAGTTTCTCGAGCAATGATTTTGCCTCCAACTGCAGCTTGGAGTGCCACTGCAAACATTTGTCTTGGGATGCTTTCTTTAAGGCGTTTACAAATTTGTCTTCCTCTATGCTCAGCTTGGCTTTTATGAATGATAATGCCTAAAGCATCTACAGGTTCACCAGCAACAAGAAAATCTACTTTAATTAAATCGCTTTCTTGGTATCCTATGATTTCATAATCAAAGGAAGCGTAACCACGAGATCTTGACTTGAGTTGGTCGTAAAAATCGTACATAATTTCTGCAAGAGGAATTTGGAAGATAAGTTCTACACGATTGGGGGCAAGGTAGTGCATGCTTTGTTGTACGCCTCTTCGTTCCATACATAGTTTAATAATATTACCAATATATTCTGCAGGCAATACAATCGTAGCACGAACAATAAGTTCTTCTGATTTTTCAATCTTTGTGACATCAGGATAAAAAATAGGATTATCCACATAAATTGTTTCACCATTCGTGAGTTCAAATCTATAACGTACTGAGGGTGCAGTGACAACTAAAGATTGATTGAATTCTCGTTCCAATCTTTGTTGGGTAATTTCTAAGTGTAAAAGTCCAAGAAATCCGCACCGAAATCCTGAACCGAGTGCTGTTGATGTATCTTTTTGAAAATGAAAAGACGCATCATTGAGTTGCAATCGATCCATGGCATCAGAAAGGTCAGGATAATCTTCCGAAGCAATGGGATAAAACGAAGAAAATACAACTGGTTTTACTTCTCGAAATCCTGGAAGTCCTTTATCACAAGGCATGTCTACATGCGTAATAGTATCACCGATTTTTGCATGACGAATTTCTTTAATGCCAGCTATGATATAGCCTACTTCCCCAGCAGAGAGTTCATCTCTTTCAACACGTTCAATTCGTAAGTAGCCTACTTCTTCGACTTCATATTCGTGATCATTGGTCATAAATCGAATTTTGTCTCCTGGTTTGACAGTACCTTCAAAAACTCGACAATAAATGATCACACCACGGTAAGCATGGTAGATAGCGTCAAAGATAAGTGCAGAAAGTTTACCATTGGGATCTCCTTTAGGAGCAGGAATCCGTTCTACAATGGCTTCCAATATATCTTCTACTCCTTCACCTGTTTTCCCTGAAGCACAGACTGCGTCTGTAGGTAATAATCCTAGTTCTTTATCGATTTGGTCACGACATCTCTCAATGTCTGCGGAGGGTAAATCAATTTTATTGATAATAGGTATTATTTCTAGATCACAGCTTAAAGCTAGATATAAATTAGCCACTGTTTGTGCTTCTACGCCTTGTGTGGCATCCACTAAAAGTAGAGCACCTTCGCATGCAGCCAATGCTCTAGATACTTCATATGTAAAGTCTACGTGTCCAGGAGTATCTACAAGATTGAGTAAGTATTCTTTGCCATTTTTGGCTGTATAAGGCAAGGCAATCGGTTGACTTTTAATAGTGATGCCTCGCTCTCTCTCTATGTCCATTGTATCGAGCATTTGTGCTCGCATTTGTTGTTTTGTAAAAACTTTTGATATTTCTAAAATTCTATCTGATAATGTTGATTTACCATGATCAATGTGGGCAATAATGCTAAAATTTCTAATATTTTCCATATTTTTTTATCTAAAAAAGTTTATGTTGAAGTTCTTTTGAACAGAACACAATAAAATACTCTATATTCAATAACTCTATATTAATTACCAAAATAAAGACGATCTCCTAGACGATCATCAAGTTCTGGTATATTGTATATTTTTTCCATAGTGGTTTCATAATCATAAGCAACTCGACGGAATATGAAATTATATCGATCTTCTAAATATTCGTATATCATATAAGCAGAGTTATGATTATTATCACGTGGTTGTCCTACTGCTCCAGGATTGATAAAAAGTATACAGTTTTCTAGTTCTTTTTTTGTAAATGTCATGGGAGATTCATAATCTAGATCTAGGACGGAGACACCGTTTTCATCGACTTCCCAAAATCCTTGTTGGTGTGTGTGGGCAAAAAAGGCGATTCGAAGATTTTTTTTCACCATGTATCTTGTAGGTAATAAGAAATCTTCTGGTTCAATGAGATAATCAAATCGTACTTTATTGTTTCCTGGTCGACCATGGGTGAGTATGCTAATGGGATCATCAGGCAATTGTGTGAATGGAGGCGTTCCGAAATAACAACTTGCGATATCTTCAAAACTTGGATCTTTATTAATTTCTAATGAAAGTTGATCCCTTGTCCATTCAATGGCTTTGAGTGCTGGACCATGGGCACCTGAGTCCATAAAAGCTTTTTGGTCAAGTATAGCATTGTCATGATTGCCTTCTATGCTGAAAATCTGTCTTTCATATAGTTTACGTAATACAAGAATTGGATTAGGACCATATCCAATGTTGTCTCCTAAAGAAATAATATCTTCAACATTGTACTGATCTATATCTTTTAAAACTGCTTCTAAAGCTTCATAATTAGAATGAATGTCTCCTATTAATGCTATTTTCCCCATGCTTTTCTCCCAAGATGTGGATTTTTTTTTAACGAGATTTAGTATTGCTGTGATTGTGTACGACTCCATTGTCTCAACACTTCAAATAAAACAACTCCGAGTGAGGTACTTACATTGAGTGTTGTTTTTTTCCCTTGCATCGGTATATATAAGCATTTATCAGAAAGGGAAAGAATTTCATCGGACACACCTGTGACTTCATTTCCAAATACAAGAGCAATTGGTTTTGGAAATGAAAAGTCCCAAAAATTTGTACTTGTGCTTGTAAGTTCTATAGAACAAATGCAAATACCTTGTTGTTTTAAGTATTGTATGGCTTCCACACCGCTAGAATAATATTTCCATGGGACAACTTCTGTGCTGTTGAGTGCTGTTTTTGCGAGTTTAGGATGGGGAGGATATGCTGTGATTCCAATTAAATTAATTTCTTGAACAAGTGCTGCGTCGCCTGTACGAAATGCAGAACCTACATTAAAGGCACTTCGAATATTATCTAATACTAGGTATACAGGATTTCTTTCACCATGTAACAAGGCAGTCGGGTCTAAAGGTAAATCTATTGTATTATACTTAATGACTGTGTTTTCTTGCAATTTTTGCACTTTCTGTATAAAAGAAAAAGCAGCTTTCTACAATTTTGTAGACGCTGCTTTTTCCATACCACTTTGTTTTATAAACCCCAATAGAATCAGCGACAGAATAATTTGTGTGTTGATTCTATGCGAGCAAATTTATTTTGATTCTTCTATAATTGCTTCTGCTGCTTTGGTGGCTACAAGTTGGTTGTAAGCTTTGTAGAGAGCGGATTTTTTTCTTGAAATATTATTTTTGTGGAGAATGCCTTTTTTTCCAACTTTATCTAAAACGCTCACAGTCTTATCTAATGTTTTTTTAACGTCTTCTATGCTATCTTCTTTCATACAGGCTAAAAATTTTTTAACTTGTGTACGCATAGCAGATTTTAAAGTGCGATTATGTAGTCTCTTTTTTTCATTTTGTCTTGTGCGTTTCTTGGCAGATTTCAAATTTGGCATAAACTAAATAACTCCTTGTGATTTTAAATAAATACGTACTCTCAAATGTTAGAGTATTTTGGAATTTTGGCTTTGCAAGATTCCAATAAAGTAAAGTATAATGGTTAATTTCGTAATTTTTTTAATCTGGCCTGAACATCTTTAAAATTAATATCTTCTCTGTAGATAGTAGTATAAGCTTCTAACGCTTCTTCTTGATGTCCTGCAGCTTCATGAGCTTGACCAATCCAATACATAGCTTCTTTATATTCTCTTTCTTTAGGACTTATGCTATCAAGGACAGATTGAAAATGCTCAATGGCTATGTCAAATTCTTGTTTTTTCATAAATGCTTGTCCCATATAGGAATGTGCAATGTTTTTCTTTCTAGGATCTTTCACAGAGAATTGAAATTGAGCAATGGCATCATCAAATTTTGCTGCTTGGAAATAAGCTAAGCCAAGTTTATGGCGTAAGTCCATATTTGTTGGTTGCGATTGAATTTGTTGACTGTATTCTTGGATTTCTACTTCCAATTTTCTTTTCATGGCTCTTTGATATTCTTGTTTGAGTCGTTCGTCATTGGGATTTTTTTGTAATTTTTCTCGAATAGAACGAACTTCAAAATCCATTCGATCTACTTTACATTCTGTGATTCTGTTTTTAATATCAGCATTAGTTGGATCTAGTTGTAAAATTTGATTGTATACTTCTACAGCTTGATCGTATCGTGCAGATTTTTGATACAATTCACCTAATCGACGTAAATCTTTTCTATTTTTAGGGTCACTTGCCAATTTTTTCTTCGTTCTTTCAATAGCACGAAGATAATCTTCATCTGTTCGTAAAATAGCTTGTTCATCTTCCAAATCTTTGGCTTTTTCTTGGTCTCGTAATAATTCATGACTACTTTTTGCTTGACCATATGTATTGGCAGTGATTTGTGCAGAAAGATCTTTGACTAATTTTTCACTTTCGTCATCACTAGGATTAATTTTCAAAGCTCTTTGGTAATAATGTTTTGCTTTTTCTAAATCATTTTCTTTTTCGCAAATTTTGCCCAATGCTTTGAGTGCTTTGACGTGATTACCATCAAAAGCTAGAATATTTTCAAATACAGATATGGAAGTATCTAGATAATTGGCATGCATGCATGCTTCACCAAGAGCAAATAAAACAGGAATATTTTTAGGATCGTATTGTAAAAAGTTTTCTGCATGATCAATCACTGTATCCCATTTTTTTATTATCTTGGAAATTTGCATTATGATATATGATCCAATGCCTTTGCGCCATACTTCAGCAGGTTTGAGTTCTCCATAATTTTTGTATTTTTCAATGCAAGTTGCTCTTAGTAATTTGCGAGCTTTTACATCATTGGGATTGCACGTTAAAATCTGATTTTTCAAAATTTTTATAGCATAATCATAATTACGCCGTTTTAGTGCTTCTTCTACTTTAACATAAAATTTTGATACATCCATATTTACCACCTTAATTGCTAATAGCAAATCACTTGCTATTTAATAATTCGTAACTCTATTGCTATATTTACAATGAGAGTGGGCAGTCAAAAAAACTCATTTTGATTATATACTATTTCATAAGAAAGTCAATAGAAAAGAATCTATCTTATGTCTAAATTCTTGTTTTATTCCCACTTTTTTTAAATTTATAAATAAAAAATGTTATTTTTCTTTTTCTATTCTTACTTGTTCCTCTACAATGCGTGCACGTTCTTTTTTAAGTTCAGAAATTTTATCTGAAAGAATATCATAATTTCCTTTCATACTCTCGGTTGCTTTATAAGGATCTTTTACTACTTTTACTGACGGTCCTATAGGGATATCTTCGTCGTCATTTTGGCTTCGTACATTTTGTAATTTTTCTATTTTTTCATTATAATTTTCAAAAGCTTTTAAATAATCTTCTGCAGCATGTTGTGCATTCACTGTTGCTTTTAATTCATTTTGTACGCCTTCAATTTTTTTGGAAACAAGGTCGTATTCTTTTTGCAATCTTTCACTATAAGAACTACAGCCAAGGAACACGAAATTGATAATTGTGAAGATAAAAATATATTTCATAATGTTTAGCTCCTATTTTATTGTTTTAGAAAACCAACATCTATGTTCTAAATCGCTTTGAAATTCAAATTGTAAAGAATCTATGGTGGAAATATTATTTTTAAAATGTTCACAGAAAAATTCAATGAGATTAGGGAGAGCATTTAAAAAATAATTTTGTGGCATGGAATAGGCTGGGAATTGTATAAGGGGATTTTGTGTATATTGCTGAAATTCGGAGAAAATGTCTTTATAATTCCATAATCTTTTAGGTTGAAAAATAACTTTTTCTCCTAAAAAAATAGGCAATGTATTTTGAATTAATTCTCTATTGTGAAATTGATGTAAAGAAAGTTGAATTTTTGGTAAGAATGTCTTTAATTTTAAAATTTCTATTTTTTCTACATCTTTTAATACTTGAAAATTTTCTAAATTATTTGTTTCATACGTTGCCAAAATATATCTATTTTTCCAACCACTGGGAAGAGAGAGAGATTGTTGGTTCTCTATATATTCTATAGTATTTGTTTTAAGATTTCCATCTTTTTTTTCTACTTTTTTTGTTTTTTCTAAAATATGGAAATATTTTTCTCCTAATGTTGCACCATAAACTCGAAAACAATATCTTCCGAATTTCATATTATGAGGAATCTTAAAATGAATGAGAGAATGTCCCCAAGCATCTAATGTAATCTCTTTTCGATATACATTATGCCATGTTTCATCTTGAATGCTTAGATAAATTTTATTTTGTGGAACAAACAATCCTTTTGTTACAGAATCTATTTGCCATGCTAAAATATGAGCTTGTACAGTTTCATTTGGCAAATACTCTTCTTTGTTCAAATAAATATAGCATCGCTTTTGCAATCCATGATAATAAAAATAATGCATATCTGTGATCGCAATATTTCCATTGGAATGTGCAAGGATAGTAATAGGTGTTTGATCTTTTTGTAATGTAGTTGTAAAAATTCCTTGTTGATTAGTCTGTGCTTTTTGAATTATTTGTTGGTTGTGAAATATATAGATTTCTGTAGGGTTTACATTTTTTTGTCCATTGAGTAGACTAGTCCAAAGTAATAATTTATTTTCTGATTGTTTTGTTACAAGACCTAAATCTGTGACAAAAAAACCAAGGTCACTGATAATATTTTGATAGCGTGCCACTAAAAAATAACAGCCTTGTGGTAAAGGTTTTATTTGGATCACTTTACAAAACATGTGTTCTTTAGCAACATTTTTTTCTATCCATGTCTGAATAGTTTTTGCAGTATGTGGTAAAATATGGAGATTACGTTTTTCTTGCAAAAGTGTTTCTAAAGGGATGTGTTTTATTTCAAAATGAATTTCTGGTACATTCAGTGCCACCATAAAAAAAGAAAGTGGCTTTTGAGGTTCAAAAAAAATCGTATTTACACCATAGATTTGAATATTTTTTTGTTCAATTTTTTTTAACATACTGATAATTTCATATCGATATTCACTATCTGGATATGCTTGTAAAAATTTTTCTCCCAGATGTTTCACTTCTTTAAAATTTTGTTGGGCCCAATAATAATCAATGATTTGATACGATGTTTTTTCATGGGCATAGCATACAGAAATAGTAAATAGCAATAAAAAACATATCCATTTATTCATATATGTTCCATCAATAGAAAAATAGGCATCATTTTCCTGTGTGTTCTGAAATGATGCCTATGGTTTTTATAGATTAATGATTACATTTTTTTTAGAAACGAATCTTATTTGTTTGCCCAAACTGGTTTTACAGAGGGATCACCAAATAGATGATATACTTTCCAATAATATTCTTTTCTGGAAGTATTGGAAGCTTCTACTGCTAAGTTTCCACCAATAATAAGAGCAAAATTGCAATTGTCGTAATCTTTTTGCATTACAGCATCATACGTGCCGTCGCCTGTTTCTTCTTTTGCTGGAGGATTACCTGCATCAACACTAGATGTTATTGTACATGTTCCAATACCAAACCAAAAATCTTCGTTCCAATATGTATAGCTAGAACCGCCGATAAAAGCAATAGCACCTTTATCTTTAGCACGTAGCCATTTTTCACCAAAGCATGTGTCAGCTTGGAAAGATCCTGTTAAGCAACAATTAGCCAATACTACGGTGTACATATTTTTATTTGTTAAGTTGTCAATGTCTGTTGGTCTGAAAGCAGGATCACAAAAATATGTGACGTCGCCATGAGCTGTATAATTGAAAAAACCTACTCCACTATTTACAAGTGCGACGATTTTGTCTTTGTTTTCACCAGATGTGCTTGTTAAGAATACGTTTCCACCCATTTCATTTGCTACATAATGAGGTTCTTTGAAATATTCACGGATAGCATAACGAATTTGTGGATATCCACGTTTAATTGCCCAGTATCTATCATAACCAGCAACGAGTGCATATCGTTTGAGGAAGTCTGCATCTGCAAAAATACCTTTTTCGTATGCGATTGTTTTATCTACTTGTGGAGCAAGTTGTTCTTCATTTCTTGCAGAAAATCTGCCGTACATTACATCAGGTAGATAATCAGAGCCGTCTACTGTAAAATAATATAGATCTGTGTAAAAGGATTTAGACCAGCCAGGAATTTCTTCATGATCGCCTACAAATAGAGCAAAAGTAGGAGGGCAATTGCCTTCATATGTTGCTTTTACATAGTCTCGAATAGATTCATTGGTTGCACCAGTTTCATCTGTGAAAGCACATTTTACTGCAAAGCCAATAGATTCTTTCCAAGCGATGAATTCTTGTAATTTAGCACTGTTTTTAAAAATATCTGCTGCAATGATTAAATAATGAACGTCGCCTCGTGCACTGCATTCTAAAGAAGCTGGAGTCATAACGCTGGTAGATGCATTTCTAAAATAAGACGAAGCATATTTTGTTTTTGCTGCATGAGTAGCTTCCCAATCTGCATTTTCTACTATGAGTTCGAATTGAATGTTCGATTGGATAGCGAGCATATTGTTTTCTGCATCATAACTAATGGGTAAAACTTGTACTAATACTAGTCGACTACCTCTTAAAATACCAACTTCTTCTACTTTGACGACTTCTTTTCTTTCATTTCTAAAATAAGAATCTTTGTCAAAAGAAAAGGGTACTTCTGTTTTGTCTTTACGAAAAGAAGGTTGGGTAGGATACACTAGATTTTTGACTGGTACTGCAGTTGCTTCTACTTCATTGAGTACATGTACAGAAACTTCGCCACCACGTGGGAGTTCTATCAATTTTGTTAATACAGGGATGTCAGGTGCACCTACAGCATTTTCATTGGTCCAACCAGGGACAGATAATCTTGTAAAGGTGCCAACTTCTGTTTCTACTTCATCTGTAAAAATAGAATGAATATTGCATTCTAAAACTAAACTTGCTTTTTCACGTTGTTGTAATTGATCTGCAACAATACTAAGCCCTGTTGTTCCACGAGAAAGCATGATTTCGTCAGCCATAGGTGCAATCATGCATACTAGAGCTATAATGAAAAATAGTTTTTTCATAGGTATTTCCTTGTAAAAGGTCGATTATGAATAAAATATGACAGAACATCTGCCATAAATAAATGACAATATTTTACTTTCTTTGTATAGAAAATGTCAATACTTAATTATGAAAAATTATTTGAAGAAAATATTGCATATGCTGGTATGTCATTAGGTAATAAAATGTCTTGTTGATTGATAGTGTCAACTTGTTTTCCATCTTTTAATGTTAATGGTGTGGGGAATGTGTATTTTGTAAGGACGCCGTTTGGTGTGAGCATTTCTACAGTTTCACCAGATTGGATATTATTTTTTACTTCTACCACTCGTTGATTATCTTTGAGTTCTTCTGTGGATGCTGCAACAAAACGGCTATGGCCTTGTTTGACTGTGGCGTGGTAATTGTAGTCTTCGTGGTTGACTTCGCCTTTTATAAATCCATCACTATAACCTCGATTTGGTACTTTATTAAGCCATTCTAATCCTTTTTCTAAGCTAATATTTTCTCCAGATAAAACTTTTTTATATAAAGAAACTACATATGCAAGATAATGAATGGATTTCATACGTCCTTCTAACTTAAAAGATGTGATGCCAGCTTTTAATAATTCAGGAATATAATGAAATAAAGCCAATTCTTTGGCATGGAAAAAATATGTGCCTCTATCATCCTCAAAAATAGGCATATACTGACCTGGGCGGAGTTCTTCTTCTAAGTAGAGATTATATTTCCATCGACAAGGATATGTACATTCCCCTCGATTGGCTCGTTTTTCTGTTAAATAATCGCTAATGGAACAACGACCAGAATAAGAATAACAAACAGAACCATGAATAAAAACTTCTGTTTCTATACGTCCTTGTAAAAAAATTTGTATATCTTGGATGTTTGTTAGGCTTAATTCACGGGCAAGATTAACTCGCTTAGCACCAAGTTCTTTATATGCTAATGCTGCTTGTGCACTGATTGTATTTGCTTGTGTGCTGATATGTATAGGTATTTTAATATTATTTTGTTTGAGAAGATGAATGACTCCCAAATCAGAAATAATGCAGGCATCCACACCAATTTCTTGTAAAGCCTGCACTGTTTCTAATAAAGAATCATATTCTTCTGTAAAAGGATATATATTTAATGTTACGTATCCTTTTTTATTTTGTTTGTGTAAAAAATCAATTCCTTCTTGGGCTTCGTCCAAGGTAAAGTTTCCTGCAAAGCTTCGTAATGAAAAATCTTTTAGTCCAAAGTATACAGCATCAGCACCATATTGTACTGCCCATTTTAATTTTTCTAATGTTCCTGCAGGAGCTAATAATTCACTCATTTCCTACACCTTGTATTTGATTTTATTGTAATTTTATATGTAAAAAAAATTTTTGTTTTTCTTTTCTTTTTTACTTGCAATTTTCAAAAAATATATTATAATGATATTCAGTTTGAAAAAACATCGGGTTTGTAGCTCAATTGGTTAGAGCACCCGGCTCATAACCGGGCGGTCCTGGGTTCAAATCCCAGCGAACCCACAGGATTTTTTCTTATGTTTTTTTTGTTTGTTTTGTTATTTATCGGGCTTGTAGCTCAATTGGTTAGAGCACCCGGCTCATAACCGGGCGGTCCTGGGTTCAAATCCCAGCGAGCCCATTTTTTTATTTTTATGTGAGTTATTCAACTCATTTTTTTTTGTCTTTACAGAATAATTTTTGATTCAAATCTCAACAAGCTTATCTTTTTATTTTTATGTGAGTTACTCAACTCATTTTTTTTTGTCTTTATTTTGTTACAGTATGATTCTATAGATATACTTATTGTTTCTGTACAGATTCAGATTCTGCATTTTGCTTTTGTACAGATTCTGTTTGTTTTTGTTTAGGTTCTGTATCTTTTTTTGCTGTTGTTTCTAGATTGTCTTGAATATCATCTGTGACACTATTGAGTCCAATTTTAAATTCATTAATACTTTTCCCCATGGATCGAGCAACTTCTGGTAATCTTTTACCAAAGATTAATAATGCTACAAATAAAATAACAATCCATTCGCCACCACCTGGCATTCCAAATCCAAAGAACAAAAAATTCATACTACCCTCACTCGATAAAGAATAAGCCCATACTTATATAGTATAAAGTATGGGCTTTGCATTTAATTAGAACTTGCCACTTTCTTTGATGATTTCTTCAAGATCTGGTTTTGTTATTTCTTCTAACGAATACTCAACACGGGCGGATGGTTTTGTGAATTTGACGAGTCTGCTTAAATCAATGGGAGTTGCAATGATGAGTGCATCACATTCACAAGCATTGATGGTAGCTTCTAAATCTGCCATTTGTTGTGCACCATATCCCATAGCTGGGAGTAAGGCACCAATGTTAGGATAAGTTTTGAATGTGTCCGCGAGTTTGCCTTTTAAGAAAGGACGTGGATCTACTAGTTCTTTAGCACCTATACGTTGTGCAGCAACAGTACCAGCACCAATCTTCATGTCACCGTGTGTGAGTGTAGGACCATCTTCAATCACTAAAACTTTTTTATCTTTGATGAGTTCTACATTGGAAATGTCAAGTTTAGAGTTAGCTTTGACAATCTTAGCTTTTGGATTGACTTTTTCAATATTAGCCATAATGATTGCTACTTGGTCTTCTGTGGCAACATCCATTTTATTGAAAACAATCACATCAGCCATTTCCAAGTTGACTTTGCCAGGATAGTAAGCCACTTCATGACCTGCTCTTAAGGGATCTACAACAACGACGTGTAAATCAGGTTTAAAGAATGGAATGTCGTTGTTTCCACCGTCCCATAATATTACATCGGCTTCTTTTTCAGCTTCTTCTAGAATGGCTTGATAATCTACGCCAGCGTATACAATAGTTCCATTGAGGATGTGGTGTTCGTATTCTTCCATTTCTTCAATGGTACATTCATGCTTTGCCATATCTTCTACGCAACCATATCTTTGTACTCTTTGTTTCCAAAGATCACCATAAGGCATGGGATGTCGACATACAACAACTTTTTTTCCCATAGATTTGAGAATGTCAACGATTCTTCTTGTTGTTTGGCTTTTTCCACAGCCTGTACGAACTGCACAAATAGAAATGACGGGTTTTTTAGAAGGCAACATACAGGGAGTTACAGGAGCTAATTGCCAATTGGCACCTGCTTCTCGTACGATTTGTTCTTTTTTGCTAAGTTGTTCATAAGAAACATCACTATATGCAAAAACAACGTCTTGAACTCCATGTTGTTTTATGAGTTCTACCAATTTAGCCTCTGCCTCAATAGGAATACCATCAGGATATAGAGAGCCAGCCAATTGAGCTGGGTATTTTCGATTGTCAATATCGGGAATTTGAGCAGCTGTAAATGCTACAACTTCAAATTCTTCACGATCACGATAGCAAGTATTGAATACGTGGAAATCTTTTCCTGCTGCACCCATAATAATAACTTTTCGTCTCATAAAAACTGCTCCATAATGAATGATACCTAAGTTGTTGAACGCAACTTATAAATAAAGTTAAACACTAATGTGTCCTATATAATAAATTATTGAGTTTTGGATTCACTTTCTGGGAACATTGTATGAAAAGCATCCATGCAACGCTTTAAAGACTCAGCAAACTGAGGAGATTGTGCTTTTAGATATGTTCCTTGTTTAGATAGCATAGTCTTTGTTTTAGAAAGTATTTCCATGGCTAAGCCTAAATTATGTTGATTGTAATAGCGCTGTGCTAATTCTAAATTTTCTTGTAAGGCTTTTGCTATAAAGCCTGTTTTTTCATAAATACTTGATAATTCTTGACGTGCTGCTGTATAATCTGGGAAAATAACAAGAAGCTTTTGCAATTCTTCTATTTTTTCATCCACAGACATTAATTGTTTGGCATCTTTATAGTCTAAAAGATTGCATTGTGTTTTGATGCGAATGTGAAATTCTTGAGGATCTAATGGTAAAAATAGATAGTCATTGACAGGAATATATAATGCCTCTAGCAATATTTCAATATTGGCTTGATTTACAATAAATATTAAAGGAATTCTTTGCGTTCCAGGATATTTTTTTAACATTTGGGTAATTTCCATGCTTTTATCAGGAATAGCTTCATGGTCTACTAAGATCACGTCAGGCGTGTTGTCTTTTAAGTAGCTTAATGTTTCTGGTAATGTACCAACTACATGGAAAGCATATTCGTATTCTGAATCTTCACATGCTCCTTGGTATAAGGGCAATCTATTTTCTAAGCCGATTAATAAAATATCCTTTGTCATGAAATCTCATCCTCAAAATTTAAACTAGCACGAGATAAAGGGGTATAAATTGCCCCTGTAGGGCGAAGTTCACTTTTATACAAAATAAGTTCTTTACACTCTAATTTGCCAAACGATCTTGTTTTGTTTTTTTCTAAATAATCTATAAAAAATTTTTGTGGAGTGTAGGATTTTGGAAATCGTGTCAATGTGATGTGGGGGGAAAAATTTCTTTTTTCAGGTGGAATCCCATATTCTTCCATAGTAATTTGTAAGTCTTTATAAATGCATTGAAGTGTTTGAAGATTGCCTTGCATCCCAGCCCAGAGTACAGTTGGTGCTTTCATATTGGGGAAAACTCCTAGAGATGCAATTTCTACTTGGCAAGGGCGATATTTATACGCAATTTGTACCATGTCTTTTTCAATATACTCTATGATATCCTCTTCTACGTCACCTAAAAATTTCATGGTAACATGCATAGAATTTGGCGAGACCCAACGAATTTTATTTCCTAAATTTATTTCTTTTGAAATGCAAGATAAATGATCTTTAATTTCTTGTGAGATTGGAAACGCAATGAATGTTCTTATTCCCATTTTTTTTGCCTTGATTATTAGATTAAATCTTCAGATAATTCTGCTACATCGCATTCACCAGAACTATGAAATTCATCATCAATGAAAATATCTTCTTCATCATCTTCATCGTCTTCATGATTAAAGAGTTGCTTTGCTTTTTTTTCTAAATCTTCTGGCGTTAAGTCTTCTTCAAGAAAATCTTTTGTATTTATAGGTGAAATAGCAATATCAACTTCTTCATGTTCAACAGCAAGTTCCATCCAATCTGCATGTTCTTCAATATTTTCATCAGGAATCATAATGCTTTCATTGATGGGTGGTCTTAAAATTTCTTCAATAGTATCTGGATTATATATAAAACTTCCAGTTCGTCCTGCTGTTTCTATAATATTTTCACCAATATCGCGATGCATTAAATCTTGATCGCTTTCGATTTCGTCCATTTCTCCACTTTCAAGATCTTCAATTTCTATATCATCTGCAATGGTATCTATGATCTCTATTTTTTCAGCTTGTTTTTCTTTTTTCGCTATTTCAGAATTATCTTGTTCCATTTCTGAGATAGAATCTGCAAATTGAATAATATCACCATCTTCTTCGTCAATGATTAAATGGATATCTGAAGTTGCCTCTTGGATAGCTTGTTGAATATCTTCTTTGGCCAAAATTCGAATTTCATCTGTAGGCACTAATCCTGCAGGTGTTTCCATTGTCACTAATAGACCATATTGTTGCAGAACTTTGTCAAATTGATAGTCTGTTAAGTATCCTTCTTTGACAAGCATTCTGCGTAATGGGATATACACGCCATCACGAATGTTCGTTAATTGTTCTGCTAAACATTTATTGATACGCCAAGGAGATAAAAAATTTCGTCGTACTAATAATTTTGCTAAATATGTATCGCGAATTTGAGCATCTAAATAGGGATATTGTTGAGGTAGTCTTTCTTTGGCCGCATTTAATAGAGTTTTTAACTTGCGATGGCTTAATAAATTTTTTTCTTGTATGATTTCTGCCAATGATTTTCTAGGCCAATATTGTTTTAAAATATCCCAACACATATTAATGTGAATTTTAGAAATAATATTATTCTTAATAGCAAGTTTAGCTAAAAATCGATCTCGTAAATATTGTGGTAGATCACTGACTAAATCTTCATAATTGCTGATTCCTTCTGGAAGAGGAACTCGTGCATTTCCTTTTCTATAGAATTTTAACACTAGATATGGGGTTAAATATTTATGTTGAACAAAAAGATCAACTAAAAAAACATGTTCTCCTTTTTTTTCTAGTTCACTTTTTTGTTGCATACATTCTATGATTTCTTTTTGTCGCACAATTCCAATTTGTTGGACGACTTCTAAAACTTTTTTATCTTTTCGCTGTTCTTTTAATAGACTTTTATTTTTCTGGGATTCTTGCTCAGCATTCAGCAATTGTTGCAAAATATCAGGTTCTATCAAACCTTTTTGCAAAAGAATTTCACCTAAATGTTTTTCTGGTTGGGAGTTTTGTAAATTTTTATAATATTTTAACTCCTCGTCCGTAATTAAAGAATTGTTTATCAAAAGTTTTTCAAATATTTTACCCATTCCCAGACCCTACTTTCATTGCAATTAGAGCCAGATGTCTATGTTTGACAATTAATTTGCCAATTCTAATATTTTTGCGACTAACGTTTCTATACCTTTGGATACTTGGCTGATACGGTCAGCTAACATATATGCTGGTGTTGTGACCACTTTATTTTTTTTATCAACAACAATGCCATCTGCTGCACAATTAATATGTTTTGCACCTAGAGCTTCAATTTTCCTAGCTGTTTCTTTATCATTGCCAATAGTGACTTCTACACCTGTTTTTCCAAGAACTTTAGCAATCAAGGCTGGTGCAATACAGATCGCACCAATTGGTTTTTTTGCTCTGTGCATGGCTTCTATGAAATTTTTCACATCTTCTCGCACACTACATTTTTCACCTTCAAGACCAAATGTGCAAAGATTTAACGCTGCTCCAAAACCACCTGGGAAAATCAATCCGTCGATATCTTCCACTTTCATATCTGTAATTTTTCGAATATTGCCTCGTGCAATGCGAGCTGATTCCACAAAAATATCGCGTTTCTCAGAAACAGATTTACCTGTTGCATGGTTGATAACACGACCTTGTGTGCCTTCTGGAGCACAACAAATATATTCTGCGTTCATTTTATCAATTGCCAAAAGCAATGTAACAGCTTCGTGAATTTCTGACCCGTCTTGCACACCACAACCTGATAAACAAACTCCTATTTTTTTTGCCATATTATCCTCCTATCTGAAAAAAAATTATTGTAAAATACTAAAATACTTTTGTTATTATATTGTTTCTAATATTTATAGTCAAGTGGAAAATATTCAGATAACCGCTTTATGAATAACAAAAAAATAAGAAGAAATATTCAAATATACGATTTATAAACAATAAAAAATAAGAAGAAATATGTTTTTTTTATACAATGATTTTATGTTATTTTTTGAATAGGAAGTTGTAAAATAAAAGTTGTTCCTTTGTCTACAATGCTTTGAACTTTGATATCACCGCCATGTTCTTTAATAATTTTTTTTGTAATAGAAAGCCCTAGGCCAGTGCCTTTCCCTGCTTTTTTAGTAGTAAAAAATGGTTCAAAAATTTTCTGTAAATGCTCGGGTGCAATGCCAGCTCCTGTGTCTGAAATAGTGATTTCCATTTTATCGTTTTGTTCTAAGGCTTGCAACGTTAATTTTCCACCTTCTAACATTGCATTTTTGGCATTGACAAGCAGATTCATTAAAACTTGCTGTATTTGATTTGCATTTCCAAGAATGGGCGATATAGTTAAAGGAACGTCTACTATATATTCTATATTAGCTTGTTGAAATTGTTGTTCTAAAAGATTATTTATTTTTTGAACTAATTCTATCAAAGAAAACGGTTCATATACATGACTTTCTTTTCTAGAAAATATGAGAAGATCACGAATGATAGTTTGGCAACGCTTTGTTTCTTCTAATGCTTTGACTAAATACGTTTGACTATCTTGCAGTTTATCTAACGTGACATCTTCTTGGCTAAGAAGTTTTAAATACAGTTGTAAAAATCCACCGATACAAGTTAGTGGAGTGTTAATATCGTGAGCTAATGAGGCAGATAGCTCACCAATGCAAGCTAATTTCGTAGATTGTTTAAGTTCTTCGTGCAATCGATCCACTTCCGCGTGCGTTTTTAAAGATTCTTCATGAGTGCGAAGCAATTCATAGATTCGATTTGCCATATTGACTACGCTATATACTTGCGAAGCAAATACTGCTAAAAGCCCTTGTATTTGTGGATCTAACACATTTTTTCCAAAATGAAGTGCTAAAATACTGGTAAGCTTATTGTCATCAAGAAAAGGACAAGCTAAAATTAAAGAATGATCGGGCAATATACTTTGATACAAAATATCTTTTGTAATTTTGTCTTGCTGTAGATTTTCCCATGGTGCACGTAAAATATTTTGAAGAATTATTTTATTTTGTACATCAGAAACATTGATCTTAATGCGTGTTTCCCATGTATCATTGGAAAAGTAATAGAGAATTCCACCTTGTGCTTGGGACATCTTAATAGCATTGTCTACAATGCCTTGCAAAATTTTATCTGAAGTAAGATTTTTGTCCATAAGTTGACTAATATGCCACATTTTCCCAATGTCACTACTAAAATCCTTATTACGTATAGCATAAACTTGTTCAATTGCCTTATCCACAGCTTGTAAATAATCAATAATTTCTATGGGTTTTGTCAAATAATCATAGGCTCCTTCTTTAATGAGATGAACAGCAGTGTCAATAGAAGAATTACCAGTAATAACAATAATCAATGTTTTAGGTGATATTTTATGAATTCGTGCGATTAATTCTTCTCCCCCAATGCCAGGCATATGCAAATCTGTTAATAAAATTTCAATAGGAATGCCTGTGGAAAATAAATCTAAAGCTTCTTCGGCATTGGCAACAACAGTTGTCGTTAATTCAGCATAATCTGATATAGCTTCCTGCAAAAAAGTTGCGATGTATTCATCATCATCTGCGATTAAGCAATGGATCGGCTCTTCATTCATATTTTTCTCTTTTGTTGTATAAAACTTTGATTTTTTTAAAAAGAACTATAATATCAAAGAATTTTTTTCTTTCTTCGCACAGCAATAAGTTAAAAAGAATATTATGAAAATATATATAATATATCTGTGTATAATATATATGTTTTAAAGCAATGAGTCAAAAGAATATTATGAAAATATATATAATATGTGTTTTGTTTTATGAAAATATATATTATATGTTTTTTATAAACATTTTCAATGAAAATATTCAAATAGACATAGAATTGTATTTGGTATACTATACGATAACAAAATTAAAAAAACAATCCTATATTTTATAAAAAAATCATCCTTGAAAAAAAATGAAATTTAAGTAGATAAAAATAAAACATGATTTACAATAATCATAACACAAATTTACTAAAATAAAATATGAATTACAATGATCATAAAATAATTTACTAAAATAAAATATGATTTATAATGATCATAAAATAACTTACTAAAATAAAATATGATTTATAATAAAAATAAAACAACTTACTTTTTTATAAAGCGAGAAAAATATGAAAAAAGCCATGTATTGGGATTTTACAAAAGATAATAAAATTCAATGCCACTTATGTCCCCATCAGTGCGTATTATCAGAAAATCAAAATGGAATTTGTAGAGTTCGTGGCGTACGGAACAATGAACTACAAAGCCTATATTATGGTCAAATTGCCAGTGGTGGTCAAATAGATCCTATGGAAAAAAAACCTCTCTACCATTATTATCCAGGAACTCCGATTTTATCTTTTGGAGGTGCAAGTTGCAATTTACAATGCCAACATTGCCAAAATTATACAATATCACAAACATTTCCCACTAACATATTTACCACATTGTCCGTGGAAAAAATCCACAAACTTGCTCAACAACATAATTGTACATTCATTGCTTGGACATATAATGAACCGTTTATTTCCTATGAAACATATCTTGATTATTCAAAATATTTAAAGGGAAAAGGATACAATCTTGTTTGGGTAACGAATGGATATATCCAACAAGAACCTTTGCAAGAGATGTTGCCCTACATAGATGCTGCTAATATAGATATCAAAGCCTTTACAGAAACATTTTATCAAAAATACACACATTCACGCCTTGCACCTGTCTTAGAAACATGCAAAACTTTAAAAAAACATGGAAAACATATCGAACTTACGTATCTCATCATTCCTACTTTGAACGACAATCCAGAAGAAATCCAAGAATTTTTACAATGGACAAAACAAAATCTAGGAACAGACATTGCTTTACATTTTAGCAGATTTCACCCACAATATAAACTTAGACACCTTCCTTCGACTCCACCTGAAACCATTACAAATACAGTGAAACAAGCAAAACAATTTGGTTTTCCATATGCATATCCTGGTAACTTACCACACACAGAAGATGAGAATACAATATGTCCTAATTGTCAAAACATCATTATCCAACGACAGGGCTATATAATCAAAGCGATTCAACTAACATTAGACAACACATGTCCCAAATGCAACCATCCCATTCCTATTATTACAACACACCCACAAAATAAAAAAAACTATCCAACATACACATTTGTAGGCATATAATCAACATTCAACATTGACAATAAATAAAAAAAAGATATAATACAAAAAAAATTAACAATCAATAAAGGGAATCTAATGCCTATATATGAATATAAAGCCTTAAATAGTCGCGGTAAAATAAAAACAGGCATATTAGATGCTGATACTGCAAAAGATGCACGAAATAAACTGCGTGCCCAAGGTATTCATGTTACAGATCTTGCAGAAATTCAAGGGGATGCAAAAAAGAAAAGTATCCTACCTACATTTCGACGCAGAAATCTTCTAGATTTAGCCATGGTCACACGACAACTTGCAACTTTGATGGAATCTGGTATACCTCTCCGTGAATCTATCAGTGCCTTGATTGACCAACTAGAAGATAAAGGAATGCAAACTACCTTCCGCGACATCCGTGAACAAATTACTTCTGGAAAATCCTTTGCTAAAGCTCTTTCCAGCCATCCATTCTACTTCAACAATTTATATGTAAATATGGTAACGGCAGGCGAGGCAGCTGGAAATTTAGATGTAGTTCTTAAAAAATTGGCAGATTACCTACAAGCTCAAAGCAAAATGCAAGGGAAAATAGGAGCCGCTCTAGCCTATCCTATAGTGATGATTTTCATTGGCACAGGCGTAGTTTTATTTTTAATGACATTTGTAGTGCCAAAAATTCAAGGTGTACTCACACAACAAAAAAAAGAATTGCCCCTTCCTACACAACTCTTGGTTATGGGGTCAAATTTTTGCACTACTTGGTGGTGGGCAATTATTTTAGTCTTTGTGGCTCTTATTATTGCATATAAAGTCATTGTCAAAACACCATGGGGAAGACGAAAATATGATACTATTAAATTTCGATTGCCTGTAGTAGGTATTTTGTTCAAAAAACAAGCAGTTTCACGATTTGCAGTCACATTATCTACACTTTTACAATCTGGTATTCCCGCAATGGAAGCCTTAAAAATTGTGCGAGATGTAGTGGACAATATTCTTATGGCGGAAACCATCGATGAAGTGCAAAGAACGATCATGGAAGGAGGTGAAATTGCAACTCCTTTACGAAAAAGTAAAGTATTTCCCTCTGTAGTTGGTTATATGATGTCGATTGGTGAAAAAACAGGGCAACTTGAAACTATTTTACAAAAAATTGCAGAAACATATGATGATGAAATCGAAATCACCACTCAAAAAGTCACTTCGATTCTAGAACCACTCATGATTGTGGCAATTTCTGCCATCGTTGGTTTTATTGTATTAGCCATTATCATGCCTATTATGGAAATGAGTAATTTATAAAAATCTAACTTCATATGAAAAGACCAAATAAAAATAATAATAGGTCTTTTCATAATGATGTTTTCTAAAAAAATAGGAGACAACCAATGAGAAAAACCAATACTGGATTTTCCTTAATTGAAATCATGGTAGTCATTGTAATCATTGGACTACTTGCTAGCGTATCTACCGTTAGTGTCATTCAATTTTTAGATAAAGGACGAGTCACAACAGCGACAAGTCAAATGACAGAAATTGTAAAAGCTCTTGATTTATACAGAATGCAATCTGGAAGCTACCCTTCTACCTCAAAAGGTTTAAAAGTACTGACAGAATCAAAGAGTGGTCAACCACTGATGAAAGAAATTCCCAAAGATCCTTGGGGAAATGAATATAAATATCGTTCCACTGGTGGTAGCAAATATACACTCACATGCTATGGTAGCGATGGTCGTGAAGGCGGAACTGGGATTGAAGAAGACATTGTAATGAAGTCAGATGCGAAATCTGAATAATATATTGTACCATAGCTTTTGAATATAATTGAAATGAAAAAAAATAATTGATGAATTTAAAATTCATCAATTATTTTTTTCTATATATGCATAATTTTATTAGCTTAAAACTTAACATTTTCTGATATTAAGTTTCAAAAAAATTATCAGCAGATAACGTTTTTTTGCGTTCGTCTATTGAATTTTGGACTTCTTGAAAATATTGGTATTTTGATTGCAATTGTTCTTGACGTTGGCGAATCATATTTTTTAAAGGTTCAATGAGTTGACAATATTGTTTTTCATACAATGCATTCGCACCTTCCACAACATCTTGGATTTGCTTTTTGATCTTATGAGTAAAGAAAAAAATCGCTTGCTTCTTTTGCAATGGTTGGTATTTTATAAAAGCAAACACTGTTCCAACAGCCACTAATAAAGAAATAGCATTTGCAGCAAAACTATGGCTAAGAGTGTTCACTAATAAACAAATAAGAAGAATAAAACCTACAGTCCCTGAAATTACAATTAAAATAGTATATGTGCGATTTAATATTTTTGTAGCACTTTCCAAAAGCTTTTCTGGATTAATATTTTCATCAAACATATTTTGTGTTGTTGAAATTAAATCATCATATTCCCCATCATCAATTTTTTCAGTAAATGTTTTGTCACAATGATTACTTTTCAACATAGATTGCATATTTCCTTCTACTTGTTTCCACAATTTTTGTGCAGTAGTATAAAATTGTTGTTGCGTATTTCTCATAGCAGTGGCTGCTTTTTTTTGAATCGGTTGCAATTCATGTTCTAATGTTTTGATTTGTTTTTTACGAGTTCTTAACATATGAAACAAATGTTTCAGCGTTAAATTCTGTTCAAAGAATTTTTCTGCCCAACGCTGGATTTCTTGTTGTAAATTTTTTAATTTTTCTGTTTCATGAGAATATGTTTTTTGGATCAGTCTCTGTTCATACTCCATAGTTTTTTGAATTTCTTTAAAAACCTCTTGGTCATACTGAATCATTTCTTTTTCTTTGTCTTGTTCTGTATGCAACTTATCCATCATCTTATTGGCAGTAAAAAGAGGACCAGATACCTTTAACTTAAACCGTTCTTTTGCAGACAATGTTTCATAAATATATTTTTCTAATTCACCAAAATTGCTTTTTTGCCACATTTCTGAAGTTTTATCTTGACGTGATTGAAACGCCAACTTACTAGCAACAGGAATAATCAATGGTTGAAATTGCATCAATTCTTTACAATTAAATCGAATAAATTCAGTGACTTCTTCAATCTCTTCTTTTTCTTTGATATCAATTTTGCTCAAAATGAAAACAATCTTTTTCCCCCAGAGGTCTTTAATATATGTTAAAAATTGTCGTTCACTTTCTGTGAAGGGACGATCAATCGAAGTAATAAAAAAAACAAGGTCTGCCTTTGGAATAAAACGTTCTGTAATCTTTTGATGTTCCAAAACAAGAGAATTCGTTCCAGGAGTATCCACAATTTGAATATTCTTCAATGGTTCAAAGGGATACAAATGTTCCACAATAAATGGTTCCAATTCACGAGTAGAATTCGTTTCACCATATCGAAGAATATGAATTTTATCTGTAATCGGTGTCACACCTTCCTTACAGAGTTTTTCACCAAACAAAGCATTGATAAACGAAGATTTCCCAGATTTTACTTCACCAACTACAACTAAAAGAAAAAGTTCATCTAAATGATTGGATAAACTTTCCACTTGTTGTACTAAATCTGGTTTATCTAAAGAAAGAAAAAAATCTTGCAATTCTTGTAAAATTTTCTTTACACGTTCTAACAACGCTCTATCTTCATCATTTAAAATTTCTTGCATGTGATTCATACATCTTCCTTTTTAGTATATTGAGAATGCAACCTATGCATGGCATTATAACAAAAAAAAACTCAAAGAATATTAAAAAACAAATTTCTTCTTTTGTTTTGCAAAAAAATAAAAAAATACTTGACAAAAACAAAAAAAAATATATAATATTACTAACATTTAAGAAAGCCAGAATGGCGGAACAGGCAGACGCGACAGACTCAAAATCTGTTGCCCTCACGGGTGTAAGGGTTCAAGTCCCTTTTCTGGCATAAAAAAAAAGATTCAGTGATCACTGAATCTTTTTTTTTTATTCATAGTAAAACGCATAATTACGAATGAGATGAAAATATTTATAAAAATAAAATAAAAATGTTTGCTATATAACAAGATAAAAACGATAGTAAGATTTCTGTACTCTATATAATAGATATAAAAAACATAGATGAAAAATCATCCTAGCTTTTTTTATTTCAATGAATTCATAAGATTATAAAAATCTCTTTTGTTTTCTTTGATTTTTGGTAAACTATATGTAAATTTTGGTAAGGCGAATACATAATATAGATAAAAATACAGGAGAGAAATCATTGTGGAATTGATTATTCAAAAAATGATACATGCAATTTTAGGAAAGAGTAAACTGACCTTTCTAGATTTCTTAATCATCGGTCTTGGTATTGCACTTTTATTTTACCAAATTTTAAAACGTCTTTCTACGTTCAGTACTCGTAGATTTCTAAAAAAAGCAAGGGAAAACCATCATTTGATTGTGCGAACAGAAGTTAGTTTGAATTATTTATCTACTTTGATTGAAGTTTTGCCTATGTTGGGCTTGTTAGGCACAGTTTGGGGGTTGCGCAATGCATTGGTTGTCATTGCAGAATATCCCAATCCTACGATTGGACAAATTGCAGTGGAGTTGGCACCTGCTTTATCCACAACATATTTTGGGCTTTTATTTGCAGTTTCGAATTTGATTTTGTATAATTATTTAGACGCATTTTACAGTGAACTATGCAATACTTTTCGTATGGAGTTAGAAGCACAATCATCTGTTGCACCTGTAGATGAAATGTATGTGGAAAAGAATTCCATGCAACAATACATGTTTTTCCAACAAAGCATTGATGCTAGTCAATATAGCGTTCGAAAAATCAATATGGATAGCACATTTAGTATTTCTGATAATTCCTTGCACACGGAAGGCAAAGAGGAATGAGAAAGCCAGAAATTACAAAACGAATGTTGCCCTTGTTAGATATTATATTTTTATTGCTTGCATTTTTTATCATTTTACCTCATGGAATCACAAGCGGTGACAAAGTACAAATTTCATCTTTAAAAAGTGAAAATGCAGAACGAGCTCGCAAAATTGAGTATTATGAATGGCAATACAGCGATCGAAAAGCTGGCAAAGGAAATATTTATAAGACTATTACGCTTCAATTTCGAAGTGATGAATTGTATCATGAATCTACAAAACTTTTACCAGACAAATGGCGTGAATATTTAAACAAACAATTTAATGAACTTCATATTAATTTTGTGTTTTTGCAAATTATAGATACTCCTGGAATTCCTACTTTAACTGGTAGTGTAGATCAATTAGAACAATTATTAAATGAGTTTAATGTAATTCATATCATACAAATTTAAAAAGAGGTAATTATGAAAGAAAAAAAAGTAGAAATCACAGAAAAAGAATATAAAAAAATGAAAAAAGCCAGCAAAAAAAGACGAAAACCTGTCAAATCAATTTTGGCTTTAGGAGTGATTGGTGCCATTATGTATTTTTCACCTTGGAATTTAGGCGGTTCTTTATTAGGTTTTTTTGGTACAGGCTTTGGTACAGGTGATGGTACAGACTACAATACAGTAGAAATCAAACGAGAAGCAGAGAAAATCCATCTTATCCATATGCAGTTCAAAGAAAATCAATTGGAACTTCATGGCGTTTTATATTCTACCATTGAAGCTTTGCAAGATGCATTGCCAGAACTACAAAGAGATTTTAATAGACAAAAAATTCATGTTGAATATTTGAAACATAAAAATGATCCTTATATTTTAGCAAAACACGCTGAAGACCTTTTAAAAAACAACAATTTCAGTTTTAGCACCATCATGAGGGAAGAATGAAAAAAAAGAAACAGCCCCTTTTCACTGCTTCTTGTGGTTTAATGTTCTTCACATTTCTTGTGTTAATCGGTGTTTGTTTTGTATATTTTTTTTGGTATGAAAAAAGTGCCATGAAGTTTTTTTATACCAAACCCAAGCCACATACCATTGTAGTGGAACCAAAAGATAATTTACGAGTTATTTTGGAAAATGTGAAAAATTCAACAGTAATTCAATTAAAACAAGGCAAATATGTTGGTAATTTTCAATTAAAGAATCGTGAAAATATTGAAATTGTAGGAGTAGAAGGTGCATTTTTAACAGCTGTACGAGGTTCTACTTTACTGTTACAAGATTGTACAAAATGCAAAATACGCAATTTAGTTTTACACACAGAAGATAAACAACAACCAGCATTTTCTATCATTAAATCAACAGATTTACAAGTACAGAAATTGAGGATTCAAGGTTCTACAGTTATCCAAGCAGGAAGTGACCGTTTGAATTTTAGTGAAATTGGGACAACAGAACAAATTAAAATCGTTCAGACGAATGTTGCTTTAATTACAAAATGCAATTTCCAAACTCAAAAAAACATTGCTTTACTTGTGGAACAATCTACGGAAATTTCCATTGCTAATAATATTATTCAAGGAGTGCAATTTTCAAAAGTTACTGGTGAAAAAAATAATATGATTGTAAATAATCATATTTCTGGTACAACAAAAGGAATTTTTGGAAAAGAAAGCCAAAATATATATTGTTTGAATAATAACATTACTACAGACAATGGAGATGCTATTTTCTTGTTAAATTGTCGCAATTGTACGATTGGAGAAAAACAAGACGAAAATAGAGAAAATAATAAAATCAAAGCTAAAAATGGATATGCTTGTGCTATTTCTGGTTGCAATACCATTACAATACAACAAAACGCCTTATTGAACCAAGATCCAGAAAAAAAATGTCTCTATATTTTAGCATCTCGCAATATTCAAATAGATAATAATTCCATCATTGGAACACCTTTGTATGATGAACAAGGGGAAATGAAAGAATTGTCAGGTGGTGGAGTTCAAATTGCAAGTTCGAGAGACATTACATTTTCAGAAAATGATATTGCCAACTCTATGCTGGGAGTGCGCATTGAAAAAGAAACAAAAGGAATGTTCAAAAACAATAAAGTGTACCAAAACATAGGAAATGGTTTTGAAATTGAAAATTCTGAAATCACATTGCAAGAAAATGTTATTCGTCAAAATATTAATGGCGTTCAATGGAAAAATAGCCAAGGTTCTATGACTCAAAACATTATTCAAGAAAATAAAAATGATGGTGTTATTTTTGAAAAATCAACAGCAGAAATTCGAGAAAACAACATTAACCATAATATGAATAATGGAATCTCATTAAATAAAAATAGTCTCCCTATTATTGAAAATAATAAAATTCATAAAAATCAAGGCTTTGGAATTGCATTTTTTCAACCAAATAAAATGGAATACAAAAAAAATGATTTTCTAGAAAATGTGAAAGGGGCAATTTCTAATTAATCAAGGAGACATTATGAAATCACTAAATTCACAAGAACCAAAATTGAATACTGAAAATGAATTGTCTCAATCTTTCCAAAATACATTATCTAATGAAATGCAAGAAACACAACCGTTAAAATTTCAGAATGAAGTGAAACAGGAACAATCTACACAATTAATTCAACCTCTATACAATCAGCAACAACCAAAGCAACATCAAAAAATAACGCAACAGCGTTTCCAACAACAAAATAAAAATTCAACAAAAAACAAACCAAAAAAAACTACATGGGGAAAATTTATTCTTTCTGCCCTACTATTAACGCCGCGTTCTATAGAATGTTTTTTCTTGTCTTTTGTTATACATACTATTGTCATTACACTACTCTGTGTGCTGATTTTGCCAGCTCGTGGCTTTTTCGATGAAAATTTAATTGATGTAGGTTTCATCAGTGAAGAAAGCTATGGCGAAGAAGTAGATGAAGCAGAATCAGGCGAAGAATACTATCAAAATTTACCAGACATGCCCCAAGATTTTGAAGAAGATTTAGAAGGTGAAGTGTATGATAGCTTAGAAACTATGCAAGAAAATATTGCAGAGCATGGTGATGAAATTATTAAAGTACATCAAAAAAGACAAGAAATAAAAATACAACAACATAAAGCATATCGTAAACAATTAAAAGAAAAAGCTGGTGATGTTGCAAGAGCACTTCGAGGACGACAAAAACTTGGACTTATCAAACCAAGAACGTTTTATGGCGTGAAAATTTTAGCAAAACGAATGATATTTGTCTTAGATATATCTGGTAGTATGAATATCCACGAAGCACGCATCCAATTAAAAAATTCCTATAATGACTTGCAAGAATCTGAATTTTTTAACATCATTGTTTTTGATAGTAACATTACTTTTTGGAAAGAACGACTTGTACCAGCGACTTCTGAAAATAAAGACTCGGCTGATGAATGGATTATGCAAATCAACAGTGGAGGTAGCACAAATATTCATGATGCTCTGCAAACTTCTATTTCCATTGGAAAACAACCCCCTACAGCAGAATGTATTTATTTTTTAACAGATGGTCAACCAACTGCAGGACCTATTGTGAATCAAAAAATGCTTTTGGAAGCTGTCCAACAATGGAATCAAAAGAAAATCATTATCAACACAATTGGCATTGGTCCGCACCAAGATAAAAACTTTTTAGCACAATTAGCAGAAGAAAATCGTGGGATGTATAGCATTCGTTAATTTTAATTCTTAAAAAAAGGAAAAAACATGTTAGAAATGATACACGCCGGTGGCTTTATCATGTACATAATCATCTTTTGTTCTATTATTGCCTTAGGCTTCATCATTGAAAGATTTATAGTATATGCTGGTTGCCGCACAAATATGGAAACCTTTTATCCTCAATTTGAAAATTTACTCAAACAAGGCAAAATCAAAGAAGCAGGGGCTTTATGTGAACAAAAGCCAAAATTATTGCCACGCCTTTTTTTATTAGGACTGCTTCATGCCAATGAAACAATCGATGATATTCGTAAAATTTTGATTGATGAAATTCAAATTCATGTATTGCCATCACTGCAACGAAATCTAAGTGTTCTTGCCATTATTGCTAAAGGTGCTCCTATGCTTGGTCTACTTGGAACTGTTCTTGGTATGATCGAAACATTTGAAGTAGTTGCTATCTATGGATTGGGCGATCCCCAAAAAATGGCAGATGGTATTCGCTATGCATTAGTTACGACTGCAGGTGGATTGATTGTTGCGATTCCTATTCTTTTTGTCCACGCATATTTTAAAGCTAGAATTCGCAGAACTGAATTAGAAATCCACCATTACCTGACTCGTTTCTTACGAGTTATGCAGGCTACGAGGAAATAGTTATGGATGCAACAAATTGGATCATGCGCAAAGCCGACAGTGGAAAAGAATATGGCAATTTAACACTAGATACACTTAAAATTTATGTTATTGAAGGTCGAATTGAACCTAACGATTTAGTAAAAAATGACCGCATGGCAAATTGGGTTCCTGCTACAGACATTGAAGATTTAAAAATAATGCTAGGTTCCATTGTACCGCGCTCTTCATCTAGTGCTACTACTATTTCAAGTGCTGATTTTCAATTTTTTTGGAACACGCAAGAAGATGATGAAATTGAACTTGATATGACACCTATGATTGACTGTATATTCTTGCTTTTGATTTTTTTTCTTGTCACAGCAAACTTTGCTGTCCATGAAATTAAAAATATTCAAGTTCCTAAAGCTGGCTATACTGCTTTGTTCAAACAAGAAAGACTTACAGTTTCCATTGATAAGGATAGAAAAATTTATTTAGGAAAAACTCAAATTGAATTATCATCATTACGAGAACAATTGAAACACAAAGTAGCTGAAGTCCGTGAACAAGATTTAGTCTTAGTAGCAGATAAATCTATAGATTATGGTTTTATCATCGCAGTATTAGATCAAATCAATGGTGCTGGTTTGAATAATGTAAAATTAAAATTAGAGAAAAAGAAATAATACATATTATAAAAATAAAAATAGACACATATTAATAATATAGACACATTATGCAAAAAAAATAAACTTAGAATATATAAAAACAGTATATATAAAAAATAGATACAGGTTAGAAAACACAGAATATAAAAATAGACACAGTATATACAAAAAATAAACACAGAATAAAAAAATAAACACATTATGCATACAAAAGTCACCAAAATCGTCTTATACATCGTTTTATTATATGATAGTTGTTATATAATAATATCATCTTATATAGTAATTGTTATATAATAATTTATATGGTAGTTGTTATACAATAATTTTTGAGCATTTGCTCTAAACCTGACAAATAATGAAATATTCCTTCCATTGTTTGCCATAAAAAAATCCCTATGGAGGAATTTTTATGAAAAAGATCATTATTGCATGTCTTTTTATTTTTACATGCAGCATTTTTGCCCAATCTTTTGATGAACTGAATTATGCAAAAGAGCGCATAGCTATTCCCATTCAAAGCCGATCAGATTTTGAAAATCTTGTACGCATTGATGTAGACGTTGACTATTGTACACGAGAATTAGATACAGTCTATGTATATGCTACACAAGAAGAACAAAATATGTTACGAGAACTTGGCTATGAATTCACACTCGCTCCTACAGAAATTGGAGAAGATACAGAAAGAGCAATGTTCCATACTCATGAAACATTGACTACAGAACTTCAAGAATTAGAAGCACAATATCCTCATATTGCCAAATTGTATACCATAGGAAAAAGTGTCAATGGACTTGATCTTTGGGTTATGAAAATATCTGATAATGTAGAACAAGACGAACCAGAACCTGAAGTGAAATATGTTTCTACCATGCATGGTGACGAAGTCGTAGGACAGGAACTCGGCATCTATTTTATTCGTCAACTTTTGGAAAATTATGGCAAAGACGCCGAACTTACAGCCATGGTCAATGACCTAGAACTTTGGATTATGCCCAACATGAACCCAGATGGCACAGCTGCGAAACGTCGCTACAATGCAGAATGGAAAGACCTTAATAGAAAATTTCCTGATCCTGTCAATGATGCTACTAACGATCCTACAGGACGTCCCCATGAAGTGCAACTTATGATGAAATTTCAAAACGAACGCAATTTCCGCATTTCCCTCAATTATCATGGTGGTGCAGTTGTTGTTAATTATCCTTGGGATACTCAAAAAGGAGATATCCCTGATTTAGCACTGACAAAATTCTTAGCCCTTGGATATTCTAAACGAAATCTTCCTATGTACAATTCCACTTCCTTTACCAATGGAATCACCAATGGTGCAGCTTGGTATGAAATCGATGGTAGCATGCAAGATTGGAACTACAATTGGTATAGTTGCATTGACTTAACTATTGAAGTCTCTCAACGAAAATGGCCTTCAGCAGATACACTTGAACAATACTGGACAGACAACAAAGATTCCATGCGTTGGTTCTTTCAACAAGCTAATCGAGGAATTCATGGCATAGTCACAGACAAAGCCACAAAAAAACCTATAGCAGCCAATGTTGACATTGTTGGTATCAATAAACCCATTGTAGCATCTAAACTCCATGGCGACTATCAAAAAATTCTCCTTGCAGGTACATACACAGTGAAATTCACAGCAGATGGATACAAAGATCTCATCGTTTCGAATGTCCAAGTCAAAGACGCTACTGAACCCACTATTTTAAATGTACAGATGGTTGCCGAATAATAGAGCCTATATGTATTCATTGACGCTATATTGAAACGTACGTTGTATTTATTTTATGTACAACGTACGTTTTTCAAAAAGACATAACCATAGAAAATATAAAAATATAAAACAAATGAATCACAAATTTTAATGTACAATCAATAATTTATTTACAAAGTCGTTTTTCAAAAAGACATAACCATAGACAATTTAATCAAATTCAATCACACAATTAAATTACACAATTACAATTCATTTAATCAAATCACACAATTTTACAATCAATACAAACAAATTCTCTTCATAGAGAATAGAAAGAAAAACAATGAATTACAAACTACAGCCCCATCCTAATTTTTCAGGTCGAAAGGGACCTCTTGTACTAATTATTCTAGACGGTGTTGGAATTGGTAAAGATTATGAAGGAAATGCATTTACAAGAGCCAAAACAACAAATTTAAACAATTGGATTCAACAAACAAAAGAAAAAAACTTATACACACAACTCCAAGCTCATGGAACTGCAGTTGGACTTCCTACAGATGATGACATGGGAAATAGCGAAGTAGGACACAATGCAATTGGTTCTGGTCAAATTTACCACCAAGGTGCTATGCTTGTCAACGAATCCATTGCATCAGGACGTATCAAAGAATCAGATACTTGGAAAAAACTCATCGTAGAACCAGCAAAACAAAATCATACCATTCACTTTCTCGGCTTACTTTCCGATGGAAACGTTCATTCCCACATCCAACAACTTTTTTCTTTACTAGACTACACAGTCCAAGCAGGGGCAAAAAAAATTCGCGTGCATACTCTATTAGATGGTCGAGATGTTGCACCAGATTCTGGATTAATCTACATACAACAACTAGAAGAAAAATTTGATCAAATACGTGAACAAAATAGTGACGTAGACATAGCCATTGCTTCTGGTGGTGGAAGAATGCACGTTACTATGGATCGATACAATTCTGATTGGAACATAGTCCAACGTGGTTGGAATGCCCATGTTCGAGGAATTGTTGCTCCTGAAGACATCCATCCAGATTACACAGGATACTATACAACAGCTACAGAAGCCATTCAAACAGCTCGTAAAGTATATCCAGAAAAGCAAGATCAATTCAATCCAACATTTGTCATTGTTGATGAAAATAAAAAGCCCATAGGAAAAATGCAAGATGGTGATACAGTCATCAACTTTAACTTTCGAGGTGACCGAGCCATTGAAATTTCCGAAGCTTTTGTAAAAAAAGACTTTACAGGCTTTGATAGAGTAGACTTTCCTAATGTACAATATGCTGGCATGTTAGAATACGATACAGAAGTTCATATGCCACCCATGACACTCGTTCGACCTCCAGAAATTCATCACGTAACAGCTCAATACTTAACTGCTACAGAAATACCATCTTACGCTATTGCAGAAACTCATAAATATGGACATGTCACATATTTTTGGAATGGAAATAAATCAGGCTACATTGATGAAAAATTTGAAAAATATGAAGAAGTTGCATCAGAACCAAATGAAATGATTGAATCTCATCCAGAAATGCGTGCACAAGAAGTCACAGATAAACTTTTACAAGCAATACAAAGCAAAAAATATAAATTCCTACGCGTCAACTACGCCAATGGAGATATGGTAGGACATACAGGCAACATCCAAGCATGCATCAAAGCCATGGAAACCATTGATAATCTACTTCCAACAATCGTAGAAGAAGTGAAAAAACAAGAAGGCATTGTAATCATCACTGCAGATCATGGTAATGTAGAAGAAAAAATCGATAAAAAAGGAAAACCAAAAACAAGCCACACACTCAACCCAGTTCCCTTTTTTATCCTTGATTTTCAATACAACAACGAATACAAAATAAATTCTGACATCCAAAATCCAGGAATTGCCAACATTGCATCTACATTCATTAACCTTCTAGGTTATCAAGCCCCAGAAATTTACCAACCATCTTTAATTCTCATTCAATAATATAATATAAAATGTATTCATATTATAAATAGAAAAAAGCCTAGCATCAATCATTGCTAGGCTTTTTTCCTTTTTAATGAATTAAACTTGCTCTGGGGAGTTGCCAGAGGAGGCAAATGTTGCTCAGGGGATTTGCTTTGGGGACTTGCTCTGGGGACTTGCTCTGGGGAGGCAAATGTTGCTCTGGGGAGGAAAGTTGCTCTGGGGAGGCAAATGTTGCTCTGGGGAGGAAAGTTGCTCTGGGGAGTTAATTTGCTCTGGGGACTTGCTCTGGGGAGGCAAATGTTGCTCTGGGGAGGCAATTTTGCTCTGGGGAGTTAGTCAGTTAGTCTGCTCTGGGGAGGTGTCAGTTGCTCTGGGGAGGCAAATGTTGCTCTGGAGAGGCAAATGTTGCTCTGGGGAGGAAAGTTGCTCTGGGGAGGTGTCAGTTGCTCTGGGGAGGCAAATGTTGCTCTGGGGAAGCAAATGTTGCTCTGGGGAGGAAAGTTGCTCTGGGGAGGAAAAGTTGCTCTGGGGAGGAAAGTTGCTCTGGGGAGGAAAAGTTGCTCTGGGGAGGAAAGTTGCTCTGGGGAAGCAAATGTTGCTCTGGGGAGGAAAGTTGCTCTGGGGAGGTGTCAGTTGCTCTGGGGAGGCAAATGTTGCTCTGGGGAGGAAAGTTGCTCTGGGGAGGAAAAGTTGCTATGGGGAGGAAAGATGATCTGGGGAGTAAATTTGATCTGGGAATGAAAATTGTGTAGTGGAGTAAGTTAGT
>JAGOMP010000034.1 GCA_017993505.1 Planctomycetota bacterium | reverse complement strand
AACAAGGTCAAGGTCAAGGACTGAGACAATATCAAAGACAAGGTCAAGGACTGAGACAAGGTAAAGGTCAAGGACTGAGACAATATCAAGGACAAGGACAAGGTCAGTGTCAAGAACAAGGTCAAGGACTGAGACAAGGTCAAGGTAAAGGTCAAGGACTGAGACAAGGTCAAGGTAAAGGTCAAGGACTGAGACAAGGTCAAGGTCAAGGTCAAGGACTGAGACAAGGTCAAAGACAAGGTCAGTGTCAAGAACTAAGCCAAGGCCAAGGTCAAGGTCAAGGACTGAGACAATATCAGGGTCAAGGTCGAGGTCAAGGTTTGAGACAATGTCAAGGTCAAGGTTTGAGACAAGGTCAAGGTCAAGGTTTGAGACAAGGTCAAGGTCAAGGTCGAGGTCAAGGTTTGAGACAATGTCAAGGTCAAGGTTTGAGACAATGTCAAGGTCAAGGACAACAAAGAAGACTGTATGGATGCCTTGGAAGACAATATTTTATGCATAAACAAAATCGTAGATGCCAAAATCTATCCCAATAAAGACAAAGTTTTTTAAGATAATAAAATATTTGCATTCTTAATTAAAATTGTAATTCATTTACATTCTTTGTATCTTATAAATAATTTTGATGAATAGATATCTATTCATCAAAATTATTTTTCTCATTTAGTATATATAAGCTAATAAAATTATGAATATTCAGTATATTCAGTATATAAGGAGAAATTATGAAACTATTTATTTACATTCTTTGTATTGGTTTCATGTTACCAGTATTTTCTCAAGAAATAACTCCAGAAACAGCATCAGAAATAACTACAGAGGTAGTGGTTCCAGAAACAGTTCCAGAAATAGCCCCAGAAACAGTTCCAGAAATAGCCCCAGAAACAGTTCCAGAAATAGCCCCAGATACAAAAATAGACATAAATATAGTAAAAGGTTTAAATATTCCCCATCCTGGGAAAAAGATTCCGCCACAAACAAAAGAAATACAAGAAAATATGGTTTCGCCCATTTTATCTGTGGAAGATCCTGTTTTTGAACTTATAGAGCGAACGTTTTTTTTCTGTATTGGTACTGTAGAAATACAAGTTAAATTAAAAGGAAATGATCAATCTGTCCTGCTTTTGGAAAAAGAAGCATTAGAACTACAAGATAAACTCAACAATATAGATGATGAGATCGAACAGTTGCAAGCATTAGAAATTTTTTTGCAAAAATATTCTAATATACCAGAAAAAGTAGAAGAAAATTTTACAACAGTAGATAAAAAAGAAATAGACAACGAGATCGAACAAGAAACAGAACAAGATATTGAAGATGCAGAATACGCAGAACAAGACGTTGAAGATGCAGAATACGTAGAACAAGACATTGAAGATGCAGAATACGCAGAACAAGACGTTGAAGATGCAGAACAAGACGTTGTACACGAAGAAGAAGTAGAAGATGCAGAAGAAGTAGAAGATGTAGAAGAAGAAGTTGTACATGAACAAGAAGTAGAAGACGTAGAAGAAGACGTTGTACATGAACAAGAAGTAGAAGACGTAGAAGAAGACGTTGTACATGAACAAGAAGTAGAAGACGCAGAAGAAGACGTTGTACACGAAGAAGAAGTAGAAGATGCAGAAGAAGACGTTGTACATGAACAAGAAGTAGAAGATACAGAAGAAGACGTTGTACACGAAGAAGAAGTAGAAGATGCAGAAGAAGACGTTGTACATGAACAAGAAGTAGAAGATACAGAAGAAGACGTTGTACACGAAGAAGACGTAGCAGAAGAAGTTGTACATGAACAAGAAGTAGAAGACGCAGAAGAAGACGTTGTACATGAAGAAGAAGTTGAAGACATAGAAGAAGACATTGTACATGAACAAGAAGTAGAAGACGCAGAAGAAGACATTGTACACGAAGAAGAAGTTGAAGATATAGAAGAAGTTGTACATGAAGAAGAAGTAGAAGACGCAGAAGAAGACATTGTACACGAAGAAGAAGTTGAAGATATAGAAGAAGTTGTACATGAAGAAGAAGTAGAAGACGCAGAAGAAGACATTGTACATGAAGAAGAAGTAGAAGACGCAGAAGAAGATGAAGATATGGAATCATAAGATTTACAAAAATTGCTGTAAATGTATGCCTCTTTTGATGATTTATGTTTTATTTTGCAAGGAATAAAAAGTGAACATTTTATATACATTTATTTTGTTTTTTTTATTATCTTGCCTTCCTATATTCTCGGAGGGAGAAAAAACAAATTTAAATTTATTTTTATATGTATCAAAAAAAAATGAAGATAATAGTGAATATTCTAAATTGATTCCTTTTTATTCCTACAGAAATGATGTGCTTGCAATGGAAGATGAATTTACATTTTGGCCTTTTTTAAGTGGATACCATAATAGAAAAAATCCTTTGCCAGCAACATTTCCTCATGCCACGGAATTTAATTGGAATTGCATTCCTTTTCTTTTCTTAGGGAGTAGCAAGATATCGCCTCATCATGTAAAAGAATCTTCTAGCTTTGTTTCGTTTCTATTAATGAGCTATTTACAAGAAACATATATTGATAAGCATTATGCTGCTAAAAGCTTTTATTCCTTACCTATGCTTTCTTTATACCAACGAGAAATATTAACAGAAAAAGAATTTCAACTCGATAAAACAGAAGTTGGTACTGCTATTTCATGGTTAAAAGATATTAATATACAATATAAACAACAAAAATATTCCATATATGATTGGACAATGCATCCTTTATGTTTTATATTATGGGATGACATCCCAAGAATTTCTCGACAAGCACGTTGGGGAAAAGATTATTTGTTTGAACTTTTTTCATGGAGCAGTTTTTCCTTATTTTCTTTTAGCATAACATATTCTGTTTATCCAGGTGCGGAATACAATTATTTTGCACGCTATGAATGCGATACACAACAAGCCTTAGAACGTTTATTTTCCACATCTTCTATTGTTCCTTTCACAAAAATGGGTATCTTGTCTCCCTTTATCGAATTTTCCTCTACACCACAAGGTAAATTTACAAGTCAAATACTTCCTTTGTTTTATTATGAATCTACACCAGAAAAATACACGTGTCAAATTCTACCATTAGGAATAGAATTTGGAACAGATGGAATCTATTTCCGTCCGCAATTCAAAAAGTTTTTCCCTATACTTTATCATGATATATCGTATAATAGATGGGATATTTTTTGGCCTCTTGCTTATTATCAAAAAAATCCTCTATTCTCAGAAATTATTTTTCATATACGTTTTCTTTTTCACTATGAACATTATACAAATTCCCAAGGACTTCATTTTACAGATATTTCTATTTTGGAAGGTTTTCTTCTTTCCTACAAACAACAAGAAAAAATACAACAAATAGAAATTCTACCAGCAGGATTTTTATTAGGATATTACAAGTATGAAGACGAGATAGAATGTCGACTTCTAGGTTGTGGATATAAAAAAACACAAGATAGAACATCACTACAATTTCTTTTTATTAAAATTCCAATATCTTACCACTAAAAAAATAAAAAAAACTTGACTTTTTAAAAATATATTTTATAATATACAACATACTAAACGGGGTGTAGCTCAGTTTGGCTAGAGTGTGTGGTTTGGGACCACAAGGTCGCTGGTTCGAATCTAGTCACCCCGATAAAAGAAAATGTTTAGAAATATAAAAATTTCTAAACATTTTTTTTAACTACATATCATTTTTTATGATTGCAAAAAAAAGTAGCTATTGATAATCCATGATCAATAGCTACTTTTTTTATCAAAATTTTTTTCAAAAAGAGTGAAAATTTTCAATATTTCCTTCAACTGTTAAAAAATTATTCATTGAATAATTTTTTATATGCTTCGATAGTAGCCTCGAGCATAGGTTGACCAGAAAGGTTGCTACCCACTGCATGTCGCATCCATTGTTGTGGAATAATTCTGCCATATAAGAAGATTCGTTCCAGTTCATCTCCCATTTTTTTACCTTCTAATTGTTTATTAAGTTGAAATTCAATGAGATGTCCAAGAGGATAATTGGGAAGATATAGGGGATAATAAATCATGTGAGTATATGTGGCAAGAAGGATTTCATCTTTAGAACCAAAACTAGGTGTGTAGTATTCATTCCAAATGTCTTTTGCAATTTGAAGGACAGCTTCTTTTAATTCTGTTGCTGTGGCTTCTGGATGTTCATACATCCATCTCCAGCTTCGAATATCTACAAGACCAACACCCATAATTTCACGAGTAGACCAAAATGAGTCCAGAGCATTCCAAAATTTTGCATTAGCATTGAGATTGTCTAATCCTAGGATTTTTAAATCTCGTTCTTGGAATAAAAATGCCCAAGCTTCTGTAAATGCTGTGTTTGGCACACCATTGAGCATGTAGTAATCAATATCATTCATAGTCATGAGTTGTTCTATATTGTGACCAAGTTCATGCATAAATACATTGAAACCTTTGTAATCTATTCCATTTTTAGGAGTACGAATGCGCATATAGCATTTATCGCCTCGCATCATAGGTCCCCAAGCATGTCCTGCACCTCTTGCAGGCTCAATAACAATGTCTTTAGCATAGCGGTTGGCTTTTTCTTTATCAAAACCAAGTTTTTCTAAAATTGTGGGGATTTGTTTTTGTAAAGTTGGAATGTCACGATATTCACTCTGTACAAGTGCATCTAACATATCTTCTGATAAATCACTACCTGGTTTAAATCCTGTATACCAAATATCATAAGCATAGAGTTTGCGTCCTAATCTTTTACGCATAACATCAGCAACTTTTATAGCAATAGGATGAGATAGAAATTCTTCAAAGACTTTTTCAATGTCTTCCATTGAAATTTCTAGATCAGTTTCTGCTTTTCTTGCAATATAATTTGAGCAAGAAGGATAATAGGGATCTATTTGTTGTAGAATTTTGAAATTATTTAATAGTGTTTGGTAGCGGATATCCTGTTCCCTAGCAAGTTCTACTTCTTCGCCATCTTTCCACACTTGGTTTGTATGAGGATTCCATTGATAATCTGTATTATTAACTATAGCAATAGGAATTTCTTGAGCAATGATTCGGTTCATTACTTTATGGATTGTTTTTTGTTGTTTTTCTGCATTTCTATCTGCATATAATGCTTTGATTTCATCACGAAGTCCCCAATGGTGGATAAGGCGTTTATCTTTTTTAAAATAAGCATTACCTGGATTTTTAACAAGTGTTCCAATATGAATATTGTAATTTCCCATATAGGCACGAGATTCTGATTTTACTTGTGTGAATTTTTGTAAAAGTTTTGCTGGAACTCTTGAAAGAAAAATGTCGCCCATTCGAGCATATGCCCATTGTTTTCGATTCCACCCATCACCTAATTTTGTTTTTTCCGCAAGGCTATAATGGGGAAAGTTTAAAGCTACTAAAAAAGCAACTTTATTTTTATATAAATCTTCCTCAATATGAGCACTGGGGTCATAGCCACCGAACATTTGATCAATGTCGTCAATAGGACCGCAATCTAAATGAATCACTTTTTGCAATCCTACAATCATTTTATTCGCATTTCCCCAGAGTATTTCATAATAATGAGAAAATCGTTCAAATAAATTGTCAATTTCGTTTTCTTGAATCAAAAAACGTGTTTTACAAAATTCAGCAAATTCTTGATGGTTACCATCTTTTTCTGTCCAAAGGATAGAAACTTGTTGCACGCCACGATCAATGCGAAATTGATGCTCTTCACCATGTTGTTGAACAAGTTCTTGGATAGTTTTTTCTGTTAGTTCAGACGGAATAAAAAAAGTGTCTGCTTGTACCACTGAAACAAGAAGCATAAGGAATGCTCCTAGAAAAAGTATGTGTTTCATGTTGAAAAAATCCTTTCTAGTCTTAGATTTACTTGTTTTGTTAAGAAACAAGATGAATTTGTCTATCTAGATAGACAAATTTTGTTTTATTATATCAAATTCTTATTTATTTAACAAGCATATAGAAAAAAAATGAACTTTTATTCTGAAGAATAAAAAATAAGTGTTATATCAAATTCTTATTTAACAAGTTTTTTTTACAAGCATATAGAAAAAAAATAAACTTTTATTCTGGAGAATAAAAAAAATAAGTTTTGTTTTAAAAGTTCATAGTATTTTTTTTATATTTTTGATACAATATTTTTTTATTTTCTCATTATTTGTGAGCAAGGAGCATAATAATGTATGAATTTGATACAATATTTTTTTATTTTCTCATTATTTGCGATCAAGGAGCATAATAATGTATGAAGAGGTAATTCATCAAATTCAAGATTTAAATCAAAAATTGATAGACCATGATGTATATGCTGGTGGCTTGGGATATTATAAAATATTAGATGAAATACCATTTGCACAAACAAGAAATGTGTATTTCACTATTTGTCTAGAAGATCAAAAAAAATATTTAATAGAATTTGCTCATGATTTAGATGCTGTTGATTTACAAAAATATTTACGAAGAGCATTGTTTTTAATGGTTTTGGAACATGAAAAAGGTTTGATTACTGCAAAAGACTTTTCCATTGACCCTTCTCGTTGTTTTATGGTGATGGATTGGGTGGAAGGGGTCAATTTACAATCCATTTTGCGTCATAAGAAGTTAAATTTACGTGAATCTCTTTGTATTTTAGCAGATTTAACGTATGCTTTAGAACATTTAGGGGAATTTGGATTTGTGCACAGAAATATCACTCCTAATTGCATTACGATTCAAAAAGGAACAGGGCGTTCTTTTTTAGGTGGTGTAGAATATGTTACATTATCTGATTTTGTACATACGCGTCTAGAAGTTAATGATTTTTATTCTTCTCCTGAATTAGTTCGTTCCATGATTTTCCCAGATTATGACTTGCCTTTAACGCCATGGAGCGATATTTATAGCATAGGTGCTATTTTTTATCAAATGATTATGGGGGAGCCTCCTTTTCCAAAACATAAAAATTTGATAAAATGGACAAAGCGACCTCCTATTCCTAGAATTGAGTCGCCTTTATTAAGTCGCCGAGAACGAAAATATTGCCAAGAATTGATCAACAATACTATGCATAGAAATTTTTTAAAACGTTGGTCACCTTTAAAAATTCGTGGTTATATCATGGCATATTTAGAAGATGTACCTCGGGAAAAAGATATGGAACGTTGGATTTAAACAAATAGAAAGGAAAATATATGAGTAAATATCTTATAGTATTTTTATGTTTTATCTGCCTTATCTCCCCTTTTGCAGATAAACATAAAATTGTGACAATTAATGTCATGCCAGATCAAAAAGTACTTCAACCAGGCGAAACATGTCGTTTTGTTGCACAAGGTTACAATCGCCATTATGAAGAAGTCAATTTTCATCCAGAATGGGCAACGAGTGGTGGTGGACATATTACACCAGATGGTTTATTTACTGCGGGAATGAATAGTGGTATTTACTTTGTGCGTGCTATTTACCGACCCTCTGGAGCAGAAGGCTCAGCTGTTGTTACGATTAAAGGAAAACATACTAGTTCTACAGAATTAGTACCTGCTTCTTCTAAAATAGTAAAAATTGAACTCACTCCTGCAAATATTCGCTTAAAGCCTGGTCAAAGTGTTCGTTTTCAAATTAATTCATACAATGCATTTGGGCAACATATGCCTTTAAACTTTCGTCCACAATGGCGTCCCACAGGTGGTGCGATTAGTCCTGACGGAACATATAAAGCAGGTGGAGCACCTGGCACATATATTGTCTATGTTTCTGACCCTAATCATATTTGGACAGCAGAAGCAAAAGTTTATATTGATGGACCTATAGGTCGTATTGCACATGTTCGCATTACCCCTCAAACGAGTACTATCAAACCTTATGAAGAAGTACGATTTTTTGCTACAGCATACGATAGTTCTGGAAATCCTGTGAGCACACAATGTTTTTGGGAATGCACAGGCGGTGGCTATATTGATAGTAACGGTATTTTCAAAGCAACTAACAGCCCTGGAACACATACGATTAAAGTCCGTACTACAGAAGGAGTCACTTCCTCAGCTACTGTTTTTATAGAATCATTTCAACTTTCACGCATAGAAATTTTACCTTCTCCAACAAGTTTTGTTGCTGGGCAAGTTGCACAGTTCAAAGCAAATGTATATGATTCCAACAATCAACTTACCAATGCAGATATTTTATGGAGTGCAGGTGGTGGAGTGATGCAACCGAATGGTGTATTTAAAGCTGGGAATTTTTCTGGAAGATATATGGTCACAGCCTCCTCAGGCAAACTCACAGCAAGTGTGCCTATTGAAATTCATGCGAATCTCAATAGAATTGTGCGTATTGAAATTCTTCCCAATGATGTAAATTTAATTCCTGGTCAATCGATTGCTTTTCATATTAAAGCCTATAGTAGCCAAGGTCAATCTATGAGTGTTCCAGCAGTGCGATGGACAGCTCGAGGTGGTACGATGACTTCTGACGGACTTTACCAAGCAGGCAATAATTTTGGAAAATTTGTTTTAGAAGCTCATACTATGGACAACTTAGAAGCCCGTGCATGGATTAGTATCAATCCTCCTTCTCAATACCAACCATACTATCCACCGCACTATCAACAACCTCAACAACCTCAACAACCTCAACAACCTCAACAACCTCAAGGTAGTAACTACTATTACTTAATTGTCACGCCAGAAAAAATGCAAATACGACCAGGGCAAAAAGCAAAATTCCAAGCAGAAGTTCGCGATTCTAATAATCGAATCGTTCAATATCCTATTACTTGGGAAGCAACAGGTGGAATGATTAATCAAAATGGCGAATTCATTGCTGGTGAAACTTTAGGTTCATTTTATGTCAAAGCATGGGATAAAGAACATAATCTGGTGCGACAAGCTGAAGTCATAGTAATAGGAAGTCCTTCTGAAATAAGCCAAATACCAGTAATGCCTCCCACACCACCAAACCCCATTGAACCAAATCCTATCCACATCATCAAATGGCGAACAGGTCATGGAGGTTCTAATTGGGGAGATATTGAAATTCAAGGACGAGTATTTACTCACAATGCTTCTAAAATAAAACTTGTTGTTGAAAATATATATGGTCAAGAAGAAGTCTTAACACAAGTTTTTGTACCCAGCCATGGAGCAAGATTCGATTTTATGGGAAAATACGTTCGCAGTACAACGCAAGCAGTTAAAGTTGTTTTATACGATAAACAAGATGTCAAGATCTATGAATTTCGTAGAGCTGTAAGATAAAATTTTATTTACAATGTTTAAATTTATAAAAAATGATGGATTAAATTTAGAATCCATCATTTTTTTTGACTAATACAAAAGCTATTGTTTACATATTTTCATTTTAAAAAATAACATACACGCTATTGTTAAAATATTTTTGTTTTTTGACTAATGCAAAAGCTATTGTTTGAATATTTTCATTGAATTTATAAAGCAACTATGTTAAAATTATACGAGAAATTTTTTGATTTTAAGTTATATAAAATAAATTGTTACCATCGATAACAGAACGATAGATTCAAGGAAAGGAATGTATTGTATGGCTAATGATGCCTATTCTGCCCAAAATATAGAAAATAAATGGTATAAATATTGGGAAGAGAGAAAATATTTTCATGCTGAGCCAGATCATCGTGAACATTATAGTATTGTGATTCCGCCACCTAATATTACAGGAGCACTTCATCTTGGACATGCTTTAAATAATACTATCCAAGATGTGTTGATTCGTTTTCATCGTATGAAAGGAAGGAATACATGTTGGATTCCTGGCACAGACCATGCAGGAATTGCTACGCAATCTGTGGTGGAAAAACGTCTATACCAACAAGAAGGAAAAACTCGTCATGATATTGGTCGAGAAGCTTTATTGCAAAAAATTTTGGATTGGAAAGAGCAATTTGGGCATCGCATTGTAAATCAATTGAAAAAGATGGGGTTTTCTTGTGATTGGGATCGTCTTTGTTTTACTATGGATGATAATTTATCATTAGCTGTGCGCACTGTATTTTTGCAACTTTTTAATGAAGGTTTAATTTATCGTGGAAAACGTTTAATCAACTGGTGTCCTGGATGTCGAACTGCGTTGTCTAATGATGAACTTGTACACCAAGATGTAGATGCAAAAATGTGGCAAATTCGCTATCCTATTGAAAATAGTGACCAATATATTACAGTTGCCACAACTCGCCCAGAAACTATGTTAGGTGATATGGCTGTAGCAGTGCATTCTAAAGATGAACGTTATACTCATTTGATAGGCAAAAATTGTATTCTTCCTCTTGCCAATCGTCCGATTCCTATTATTGCAGATGATCTTTTAGCAAATCCAGAAAAAGGAACTGGGGCAGTAAAAGTAACTCCTGGTCATGATCCCAATGATTATAATTGTGGATTGCGCAATCAACTGCCTATGATGAATATTTTAAATGAAGATGGCACACTCAATGAAAATACTGGAGAATACGAAGGCTTAAAAGTACAAGAAGCTCGTGAAAAGGTATTATCAGATTTAAAAACTTTAGGACTTCTAGGGGAAATTCAAGATATTGTTCACCCTGTAGCTCATTGTTATCGAAGTGATGATATTGTCGAACCATATTTATCTGATCAATGGTTTGTAAAAATGCAACCATTAGTAGAAATGGCACGACAAGCAGTTGTGGACGGAGAAGTTACATTTTTTCCTGCCAAACAAACAGATGATTATCTCCGTTGGCTAGACAATACACCAGATTGGTGCATTTCACGACAAATTTGGTGGGGTCATCGTATTCCTATTTGGTATTGTCGTAATTGTCATCCAGAAATTGAATTATCAGCAAATGGTGAGCCTATTGTAATCCCAGAAAATGCCCAACCTATTTTACCAGAAACAGCTGAAAAAAACTCTATTCCTTGTTCTTGTCCTGTTTGTGGCAAAAATAATTTAATCCAAGATCCTAACGTCTTAGACACTTGGTTTTCATCACAACTCTGGCCCTTTAGTACATTAGGTTGGCCCAACATCACTAATGATTTGGAATATTACTATCCTACAAACGTTCTTGTGACAGCACGTGATATTATTGCATTATGGGTTGCACGTATGGTCATGATGGGAAAAAAGTTTCTTAAACAAAAACCATTTAGTCACGTCTATATTCATGGAACTATCCAAGATGAAAATGGCGATATCATGTCAAAATCACGTGGAAACGGCGTAGATCCCGTGAATATAATTGATGGTGGTATTGCAGAAATCCATGGCAAAGCACCTTTTAAACAAATTCCAGCAGATAGAATTGAACATTACCAAGCATATGGTTGTGATTCTCTTCGTTATGGTTTAATGTCTATGAGTTCCGGGCAAGGTCAAGACATTAAAATATTAATTCAAAGAAATTTACGAAATGAAAAAACAACATTGCCCCATTATGATGTAGAGATTCCTCTATTTGAAGAAGGTCGCAGATTTTGCAATAAAATTTGGCAAGCTTGTCATGGAGTTGTTTTTAGGAACACAGAAAACTTGCAACCACAAAAAGAACAAAGCACAGCTTTAGAAGACCAGTGGCTCAATCACAAATTGCATGAATTAATAAAAAGTGCCACAACTTCACTAGAAGAATACAAAATCGGAGAAATGTGCAACGAACTTTACCATTTTTTCTGGGATGATGTATGTTCTTGGTATCTTGAAATCATTAAGCCAAGACTCTGGGGTGAGCAAGGCGATGCAAGCAAAGAACAAGCAAAATGGCACCTTGTCAAAACTATGGACACATTTTTACGAATGATGCATCCAATTATGCCTTTTCTCACTGAAGAATTATGGCAAACATTAAAAAATCAACTTCCTGAACATACACTTGGTACAGAAGAAGCTTGTATCATTGCTCCATGGCCAGATGCAACACAATTTCCCACAAATAAAGAATCTTTACAAATCGTAGAATTGGCAAGAGAAATCAGTGCAGCTATAAATAACATTCGTGCAGAACAAAAATTAAAACCTAGTGAAAAAATTGCAGAAGCCTATATTGCTTCTACCAATAATGCTATGTTAGAAAAACTACAAAACTTGAGCATTGGGGTTCAAAAGCTAACAAAAGTAGAAAAAATTTACATAACGAGCAATATGGAAAAACCAGACAAAACAGCTAGTCGTGTCTTGTCGGACATTCTTGTCTATATTCCATTAGCTGGCATGATGGACATAGAGAAAGAAAAAGAAAAACTCAATCAAGAAATCCATAAATTACAAGAACAAATTGCACGACTTGAAACGAAACTTGCTAATACAGAATACACATCCAAAGCACCTGCCCAAGTTGTGGAAAAAGATAGAAATAAATTAGCAGATATGCAAAAACGTAGCCAACAATGGCAAGAACAATTGCAATCTTTATAAAATTAATCAAGAGATAGAGAAAATCTATCTCTTTCTTATATATATATAAAAGAAAATTTAAAAAATGTTCCACAATTTTTTTATTCCATATTTCTAAACAAATACAAAATGTTCTCTGTCGGGAGAAGTAGATGAAAGATAAAATTAGAATTGTACAAAGAGATATTTTACAACTTAAAGTAGATGCCATTATATGCCAAGCTAACCAAGAATTAGAAATTGAAGATCCCGATGTCAAGCGTCTATTTAATGCAGGTGGAGATGAAGTGTATAGTGACTGTGATAATTTATATAATCTTGATTTAGGGTCTGCAGTAGTTACTTCAGCTGGGGCTCTTCCAGCACAATATATTATCCATGCTGTGATGAATGAAAATGGAAAGTTAGCAGAAGAAGAAATTGCAATGCTTGCTATTGCTTCTGCATTGCAAAAAGCCAGAGAACTTCAATTGCAAAGCGTGTCCATGTTGCTCATTGGACAAAGCGTAGGCATACCTATGAAACGTTCTGCAGAATTGATTTTTAGCGAAATTAAAAAACATTGCGATGATGCAACTTCTCTTACTAAAATTTATTTAGTAGCAACAAGCGATTATGAAGAGGAGTCTTTGGAAGATGCTTTAAAACAAATGTAAAATAACAAACATTGAAAACAAGCATGAATGCCAAACGATTTTCATAAAACACAGGACTCTAGAATGAAAAGAATATTATTTTTAGGAATTTTAATCTTTTTCGCCACATTTGCATATGCACAATCTATTACTGTTGATGCTCAAGTTCAATCTCCAGAAGCCTTTGTTGGCGAACAAATCCTTTTTCAAATCACAATCCAAGGCTCAGAATCTCCAACAAAACCTGATGTAACAAATATTCCTAATTTTACAGTGGAATATTTAGGTGAAAAAAATACAAGCAAACAATCGATTTCCATTATTTATGGTCAAGTTCGAGAAATTAAAACTTTAGGATATATTTTTCAATATTATCTTACCCCTCAAACAATAGGAAAGTTAACTATCCCGCCCATTCCTGTTTTAATAAATAATAAAGAATATTTGACAAATTCTATTACTATCGAAAGCAAAGCACCGCAAAAAAGCGAAGATTTTAAATTAGAATATTCTTTAGATAAAACAGAATATTATATAGGCGAACCTATCTATGTGACTGTTACATGGTATTTAAAAAAAACAATTCGAAATGCAAAATTATATCTTCCTTTATTGCAAGCACCTGAATTTATACATAAAACGCCACAGTTCCAAGAAAAGTATGGCGTAAAATATCATGAAATCCAAGTCAACAATGAACCTATTGTTGCAGCACAAACTTCTACTGTATGGAAAGGTCAAACTTGTTCAGCCTTAGTATTTCATCATATTTTATTTGCAAAACAACTAGGAAAAATTCAAATTCCAGCAGGCTCTGTAAATTTTGAAGTGTTAGAAAAACGACAACAGAGACGTAGACGTCCTAGTTTTTTTGATGATGATTTTTTTGATGATAGTTTTTTTAATGATAGTTTTTTCCCTTCTTTACGAAGCCGGAATGATATTTATAAAAAAATGTCTATACCCTCAGATAGTTTGCAATTAACTATTCTATCTTTGCCCCTACAGGGACGACCTAAAAATTTTCAAGGATATATTGGTAAACATATAATTTCGACATCTGCTAAACCTACAGAAGCCAATGTAGGAACACCCATCACATTGACAATTCAAATCCAAGGACCAGAATATTTAGAAAATACTCGTTGTCCTGATTTAAGCTTTTTATCATCAGATTTTAAAATTCCACAAGAACAATCTGCTGGAAAAATTGAAAAAGAAGTCATAACATTCACACAAACGATTCGTCCAAATCACGATCAGATCAAAGAAATCCCTCCCATTCCATTAACATATTTTGATACGAACAAAAAACAATACATTACTACACAATCAAAACCAATTCCTCTTCAAGTGAATCCTACAAAAATCGTAACACTTCAAGATGTACACACTACAGAAACAGTAGTTCACAAAAGCGAATTAGAACAACATACAGAAGGAATTGCACATAATTATGAGGGGCTAGATTTATTACAAAACCAAGAATATGACCTTCAAACGTTTTTCAAACAGCCGATATATCTTTTTTCCCTTTTGTGGCCTGTTGTTTTATATATTTTGATTCTTTGTTTTCAATGTATACAGACAAGAAAACAAAACAAGCAAAAACAAGCGTATAAAACATTTCTTAAAAATTTACAATCTCTTAAAGATAATAATCCTGGTTCTCTATTAACAATTTTTCGAGAATATTTTTCCCATAAATTAAATATATCCAATGCCTCCTTAACTTGGCAAGAAATACAAGAAAATCTTTCTCCCGATGCAGATTCTACGCTGGTGCAACAATTGCAAGACATATATGAAACACTGGAAGCAACATATTATAGCAACATTCCTCAAGAAAATATGACAAAAGAAACAATTCAAAAATTTATCCACCAATGGGAGAAACAAGCATGAAAATTATTTTTTTATTTTTTCTGATGCTTAGTGTTTCTTTTGCTCCAGCAACAGAAAAAAATTTTGATCAACTTTCTCAACTTTTATTTCAAAGCCAAGAACATTTTCAACAAGCTCAAGAATTTACAAAAACAAATCCTGAAAAAGCAAAACAACACTATTTAGAAGCAGCTGAAATATTGCAAACGATTTTAAAACATACAAAAAATGGAAAATTACACTATAATTTAGGAAATATTTATTTTTATTTAGGTGATCTTGGAAATGCCATCCTTCATTATAGACAAGCAGAAAAATATATTCCTCATAATCCACAACTTCAACAAAATCTTATGTATGCACAAAGTAAACGAATCGATAAAATTTCAGAAAAAGTTCAAACTCAAATCTTAAAAACTATCTTTTTTTGGCATTATGACCTTTCTTCGCACACACGCCTTCTTCTTTTTTTAATATTCTACTCTATGTTTTTTATTAGCCTTATCACTCGTTGCTTTTTCAAACATTCTAGCCAAATATATATTATTATCATTTCCTTATTTTTGACGCTTCATTTATTGATTTCCTTGACTATCACCACAGTACAGAACACAAAACAAAACCAAGGCATTATCATTGCTAAAGAAATAGTCGCTCGAAAAGGAGATGGTGAGCTATATCAGCCTCGATTTCAACAGCCTCTTCATGCTGGGACAGAATTTATACTGATTGAAGATAGAGGACAATGGAAACAGATTGAATTACAAGATGGCAATCGTGCTTGGATTCCTACGTCTGCCTGTGCCATCTATTAAAATTTATAGCATATAAAAAGATAGTTGCAAATTATCTTTTTATATGTATAATGAGTAAAATTATATGTATAAAATTATTATTTACAAAAACTTAAAATGGAGTAAGTATGGATCAAAACATTACAAGAGAATTAATCCACAAACTACCAAAAACTGACCTACATTGCCACTTAGATGGATCATTACGAATCAAAAGTATTTTAGAAATGGCACAAGAATATCATGTAAAATTGCCTACTTTTGATGAAGAAGCATTCAGAGAACTCGTTGTCTTACCCCCAAAACTAAGTAGTTTAGTCGAATACCTCAAAGCATTTGACTACACATTGCTAGTACTCCAAGAAAAAGATTGTTTAGCTCGTGCTGCTTATGAACTGGCAATAGATGCTGCGAGTGAAAATGTACGACATATAGAAATACGCTTTTCTCCCATCCTTCACCAAGCTCGCAAATTAAGATATCCAGAAATCGTAGATGCTGTATTAGAAGGTTTAGAACGTGCACATCGCGAAACAGATATCAGTACAGGTGTTATTATCTGTGGGATGCGTCATCTTCCTTCCATTGAATCTAAAATTTTAGCAGAACTCTGCATTGCCTATAAAAATCGAGGCGTAGTTGCTTTTGATTTAGCTGGTGCTGAAATTGACAATCCTGCTAAAAGACACCAAGAAGCTTGTGCACTTGTCTTAAGAAACAATATTAATTGCACTATCCATGCTGGGGAAGCATATGGTCCTGAAAGTATTTCTCAAGCCATTCATTATTGTGGTGCCCATCGTATTGGACATGGAACAAGATTGTCTGAAGATGGTAATCTCCTCAACTATATGAACGACCATCGAATCCCTTTAGAAATTTGTCTCACTTCTAATGTTCAAACAAATGCTATCGACAAATTAGAACACCATCCTTTCCGATTCTATTTTGACTATAATTTACGCACCACGCTCAACACAGACAATCGACTCATGTCAAACACAACAATGACAGATGAGTACCTATTGGCTGCAAAAACATTTGGTCTTACACTTGAAGAAATTAAAGATATTATTATTTGTGGTTTCAAAAGTGCATTCTTACCTTATCGTGATAAAGTTCGTCTTCTAAAACAAGCACTTGAGGAACTAGATAGACCTTTTATTCCGTAATGCAAAAATTTACGAACTATACTTAATACAGACAATCAATTTATATAAAACACAATGATGACAAATTAGTAATACTTATTTTTTTCAAGAAATTTATTCAACTCTCTACACTTGAAAAAATTAAAGATATTACTATATATGGTTTCAAAAGTGCATTCTTACCTTATCGTGATAAAGTTCGTCTTCTAAAACAAGCACTTGAGGAACTAGATAGACCTTTTATTCCGTAATGCAAAATTTATCTGCGTTGATATTCAGATTTTTACCAAAATATATAACGATTGCACCCTAAGCAATCGTTGTAGGAAAAATCGATTAGGGGAAAAAAATGGAATATAAAAATCCAGCTGTAACAGTAGATATACTTGTTTTAAGCATCCAAAAAAATACTTTTGAAATTTTACTCATCTCTAGAAAAAATCCACCTTTCCAAGGTCACTGGGCAATCCCTGGTGGGTTTGTAAACATCGATGAAACTATAGAACATGCTGCTAAACGAGAATTAGAAGAAGAAACAAGTTTAAAAAATCTTCCTTTAATGCCTTTACAATATTTTGACGCAGTAGAACGAGACCCAAGAGGTCGTACTATTTCTTTAGCTTACTGGACTATGACAAATAAACGTAGAGAAGTTCAAGCTGGTAGTGATGCTACTCATACTCAATGGTTTCCTTTAACAAACCTTCCCCCGCTTGCTTTTGATCATCGACAAATCATTGAAACATTAAAAAAACATTTGCAAAAAATTTTTCAAAATGCAACTTGGCTAACTTTAGTTCAAGACTTTAAAGTTCAGGCTCTTTTAAAATCTATAGAGAAAATAAAATAATCCTCTGTACACGCATATAAAGAAAATTTAAACTATCCTTACACAAATCAAGAAAAAAATGTAATATTAAGTTACAATAAGTAACATTTTTTTATAAATTCCTTGCAAATATCTTAAAAAAACGATTGGCATATATTTTGCTATAAAAATACTTATACAAAATAGTATCTGCAGGGAATAGGGAAGGTAAAAAACGCAGATACTTTTTTTATATCTATCTAAAAACAGAGTTATTGATGAACTTTCTTGCCTTCTTTAACGATTCATAAAAAATAGAGTTGTTGAAAGAACTTTTCTGTCTTCTTTGATCCATCCATAAAAAATAGAGTTATTGAAATTACCTGCCTCCTTTTAATCATCCATAAAAAACAAAGTTCCAGCCTTCTTCACCCATTCCTAAAAACAGAGTTTCTGCCTTTTTTGACCATCCATAAAAAACAAAGTTGTTGAATTACTTTTTAATAAACAGATTTGTTGAAATTACCGTCTCTTGTAAAAAAACAGAGTTGTTAAAATTGCCATCTCTTTTGAATCATCCATAATAAAAATGCCTAATTCATAATAACTTTCATTGATATTTTTTTTAAAATTTGCAATAATCTTCTTAAGTTCATAGTTGACTTTTTAGAAAAAATGAAATAAGATATGAACTAAAGGATTGTTTATTTTATTTCATTTTATTTGGTAGAAATATGTCAACATATCAGTTATTAGGTTTAGTACGACGAGGGAAGCTACTTTTTGGATTTCGTCTAAAACCAGAAGAAGAAAAAGAACAAAAACAAGAAATATATATTGAAACAGGCAACATAATAAAATTTCCTTCTAAACTTATTCTCTATGATTTTCGTTTATATGCTGTAGCAGATAATGTAAAAAGCATGAAAAAAGCCCTTAAATCATATAAAGAAACGATGTTTATCCAAACAATTGATTTACAAATCCTTTGGGATTGCTTGGATAAAGGAGTAGAATATTCTTTCTCGGACATAGTGAATTTCTATTTTGCACAACCAACGGAAGCACAAATCGGTTCCTTATTTATGGCTCTTAGAGAAGATGTAATATATTTTCAATTACAAAAAACATTATTTAGCAAAATAGAAGAAACTCAAGTCAAAGAGAATTTCCAACGAGCTATGGCTAAAAAACAAAATTCCATGGCAGAAAAAAATGTCTTAGATTGGCTGAATAATGATACAACGAAATGTTTGGATATTCATGAGAAAGAAAATAAAAAAATATTAGATGGCCTTATTCAAATGGCTTTAGAAGGAGAAGATGCTGTTGTTGACATACATTCTAAGAGAATTGCAAATTTATTAGGTCTTCATCAAGATGACTTATTGATTCGTTTAGAACAAAAAGGATTAATAGAAAATAACATCAATGAACTCATTTATCGACATAAAATCATAATAGAGCATCCTCAAAATGTTCTTCAAGAATCTAATGAAATTTTAGAACAACCCCTAGATGTTTCTGATCGACAATCCATTGAACATCCTTTTAATATTGCTATTGATAATAAAGATACATTGGAAGTGGATGATGCCATTTCTTATATTTATGAAAGTAAGAGCAAGACACATGTTGTAGGCGTTCATATTTCAGATGTGAGTTATTTTATTCAACAAGATACAGAACTTGATAAATACGCTATGAAAAGATTTGCTACGCTGTATTTTCCAGAAAAGCAATATCCTTTATATCCTATGGAATTGATAGAACAAAGATTGAAGTTGAGTACGAAAGAACCAAGAGCCGCTATTTCCTGTATTTTTACTTTTGATCAAAATTATCAATTATTAAACTATACATTCCAAAAAACGAAATTTCATTTGCATACAAGAGCTACATACACAGACATAGCACTTTTAGAAAAACATGAAATGCAGATGTTGTTCAACATTAGTACCAAACTTTTAGAAGGACGAAAACAACACGGTGCTGTAATAATAGACCAGGGTGATTTCATACTTCGAGTTCAAGATAATGAAATTAAAGGATATAAAATAGATAAGACACCTTTGCATCAAATTATCGCTGAATTTATGATTTTATACAATACAGTCTTAGCAGAATATTTTGTTCAAAAAGAACAAATTGCTTTTTTTCGAACGCAGGCCACTCCCCAAAATTTCATTCCCATTACTTCCGATGATCTTTTGTTGTTCCTAAAAGCAAAAGATCAATTGGTAGCCCCTTTACTGTCTTTATCTCCTAAAAGTCATCATTCATTGGGAGTAGATTATTATGTGCAAGGGACAGCACCTTTACGGAGATATGGTGATTTACTTATGCAAAGACTTCTTACTTGTTTATTACAACAGCAGACAACAGAAAATCTACATTTACAAAACATTATAGCAGATTTTGAAAAAACTGAAAAAATCATCAAAAAAGTAGAATATGAACGAAATCAATTTTGGCTTTATAAATATTTGAAACAAAACAACGAAATAATTTATAAAGGAATTATTACTAATATTATTAGTGAAAAAAAATATACAGTATATTTACCAGAAATATTAAAAGAATTTCCATTTTTCCCCACTTACCCATCAGAAATAGATAAAGTAGGGGATACTATTTACTTACAAGTCAGACATTCATCAGCACGAACAAAAAAAGTACAACTTATAAGAACACGATCACCTTTTTTAGGCACAATAAGAAAAAAAATTTCTTGATAAAAGAAACAAAAGGAGAAAAAACATGCAGTCCGCATGGGGCAAATTATCTAGCAAATTAATATTATTTTCAATCTGTTTATTACTTATATCTTGTTCTTTAACTCCAGAACAAGTACAACAAAGAGATAGTTATTTATACCGAGCCCAAGTATACTATAGAAACAAAAAATATTATAATTCCTTGCAGCAAATTGAATATGCGTTAGAAATTGATAGAGAATGTAAACGTGCCCTGATTGCTAAAGGCTGGTGTTATTACTATCTCGATCAAAATGAAGATGCAGAAAGAGTATTTTTGGATACTTTAAAATTGGATGATACCGACCCTTGGTTGCAATATGGATTGGGCGTTGTAGAATATAAAAAAGGCGTCAATATTAATAAAAAAATAGATGACATTTATTTTAGAATCCAAGAGGCAGGCTCGCCAGAAGCACAACAAAGAATAGAAAAAAAATATAGTGAATTAGTGGCTCAGTATACTGCTCAAAAAGATAAATGTTTTGATAAGTCTATTCAATATCTCTCTAGTTCTTTAAAAACAAATGCAGATAATATTGAACTTTATAAAATGTTAGCCACTGTCTATGCCACCAAAGGCGTAAATGAATTTCCAACTGCCTTAGAACATGCAGATCGATATATTAATTTGTTAGATCTAGAACACAAATCTCTTGTAAAAGATAGAAAAGAAAAAGAAGAACAACGTGCTAATGAAGATATACTTCAATATGATAAAGAAACATTGGATATTCTCATCGAACAAATAAAATTACAAATAGAGAATAATAGACAAGAATATAGCATTATGCAAAGCATGGCAGCAGAATGGAATTACATCCTAGCTGTAACGAATAATCAAAATATTACAGAAAAAAACAAAACAAAACAGAAAAAACTTGTCTTCAACTATGCTAAAGACGCAGAAAAGCGACTCCTATCCATTTTAGAAATTTTCCCAGAAAAATCAAATAATTACATCAATTTAGCACGCCTAGCACGATTGCAAGACAATCCTGAATTGGCTGTAAAATATTTACAATATTACCTTGCAAAGTATCCGTTAGTAGACCCTAAAAAAAGAGTAGATGCAAGGCTTGAATTAGAGCAAATTCAAGATGAAATGTCTTTTCAACATAAATAACATTTAACAAAGGCTCTCCTATGAAATTTATATTATTTCTTCTAATATCAATTTTAGTTTGTGGTTGCATGAATTTAAATTATGATTGTCCCACAGATTTTCAAAGTACAGAACAAGCACCAGAAGAACGAATTGCCATTTTAGAATCAAAAATTCAAGATGGAACTGCAATTTTTGAAACTCATTATGAATTAGCTGGTCTCTATACGTTAACAAATCAAATGGATAAAGCACTTATACAACATAAGCAAGTTTTACAGCTTAATCCTAATCATCATGAAACATATGTTTCTATGAAAAACATTCTTCGGATTCAATCTACTGAATTACGAGATAAAATGTTACATATTGGACAAGCAAAAGAAAATGCCAAAGTCCATGGAAATGCAGACATCAAAAATATTATGCAACAATGGGACAATGCTATTAAAGAAAAAATTAAACTCAGTCTTATTGAAGCTGATTTTTACTTGTTGTACAATGATATACTAAGCAATATTGCAGAATTTCCAGAAATAGAAGCTCACATTCGTGATGTGCAAGATTTATGGAAAGAGCGTTGGGAAGCAAAACAAACTACATTGCATGATAAAGAAGAAATCAACGATCCTCTCTATATGGAACTTCAAAATAGACGAAGTGCCTTAGCGATCAAACACGCAAAAACACTGCTAGCTATGTCCATAGAATATGAACAAAAAGGCAATGTGAATAGAGCCATTGACATGTTGCGCGATGCAGAAGCTCAAATTGCTAAATTTTATCCTGAAGAAGAACCTACTGCAGAAATGGTCATCCTTACCACAGAAGAAAATGTAGATTACCTTTCTCGTAACATTCTAGACGCACTTTATAGAAATTATGAAAAAGAACTAGAGATTGAAACACGCAATAGAGATAATTTACAAAGCATTTCTGAATACCAAGAATCTATGGATGCTCAAAAACAAATGGAGCAAACATTAGAAAATATGATTCAACTCCGATTCCTACTTCTTTGGAGATATGAGAAAATTGGAAAGGCAGACGCAGAACTCCATGAAACCATGATTCCTCTGTATGAAAGACTCATTCAACTTTCTAAAGATTCATTAAAAGCTGGCGAATATCATTATAGATTAGCAGAATACCACCATGAGAAAAGAAATAAACAAAAAGCATTATACCATGCCAAAGAAGCAGAACAAATTCTAGGTGCCTATAGAGTTAAATTTCTACTAGAAAGCATCCAAAAATAAAAATATATTCTATTGCCAAGTTTTCAGCATAGAATGTATTGCCTTAGCCCAGACAAATTAGATATTTGTTTTACAACTAATTATTTCAATCAAGGAGGGGGCTAAACATTGAAGCCTAAAAAAGTATGAATACAAAAAGTAATCTAGATATAGTGGCATTACCCACACTCATTCAAAGCATTGCCGATGAAAGCAAAACAGGAACGCTTAAAATCGAAAATAACTTAGGTGAAAAAACAATCTATTTACGAGATGGAAAAGTACTTCAAGTCACTTCTCCAGAAAAACCATCTATGTTAGCAGAAGGATTGCGTCGACATCCTGAATTAGATGAAGAATCCTATCAACTTTTGTGCAAACAACAAATGAAGACAGGTAATTCTTTAGCAAGTATCATTCTAAACGAAGAAAACGGTCTAGCCCTACTCACAGTTATTTGTCAATTTCAAATATTAGAAGAAATGTGCGAGCTTTTCACATGGGAGAATTGCCATTCAGAATTTATCGATGGTGAACCCGATCCCATGAATTTTGATCTAGAAATCATCAACATTGAACCGATGAATATTTCTAGTTTATTGTTAGAAGGTGCTCGTCGACTTGATGAATGGAATATTATTCGCCAATATATTCCTTCGCGCCAAGATATACCAGAAAAACTTGTAGAAAAACTTGAAGAAGCTAGTTATGAAAAACAGACTGTATTCCAAGCCATTGACGGGTTTCAAAATATAAATGAAATTCTTTCTAAATTACGCCTAAGTGCATTCGTTGCAGAATCAACATTGTCAGAGCTCATTCAAGAAAAAGTCATTGCACTTAAAGATGGGAAAGCCCTCCTTCAACTTGCCACATTAGATATATTTCGAGAAGATATTGAGAAACGCATCAAGCTCTATGAACGTGCTATAGAATTGGGAGAACAAAATACAGAAATTATTGAGTGGCTAGCACATTCCTATGAAACATTAGGGAAAAAAGATAAAGCAGCCAATCAATATTGGAACTTAGGAACGTATCATTTATCGAATGGTGATTACATAGAAGCAAGTCATGTCCTTGAAAAAGTTACTAATTTAATCCCTGACTATTATACTGCACAAGAATGTTTGCTTTCTCTTCTGAATAAACTCAAACAATATGAAAAATTTGCACGTCGCACTAACCTTTATGCCAGAAAACTTGTCTTAGAAAATGAACAAACTCGTGCTATCATTCTCCTCCAAGAAGCCATGCAAAAATATACAGAAAATTTAGAAAATTTAGACTTGCTTGGAAGTTTATATCAAGAACAAGGGTTTGTACAAGATGCTATACAATCTTACAAAAAAGTTGCTAACATTCGCTATCAAAAACAAGAGTGGGACTCTGTAGCTCGTATGTATAATAAAATCCTTTATATCACACCTGAAGACATTGATGCAAGAGCTACTCTAGGCGAGGTCTACATCAAATTAGAACGCTATAAAGACGCATTCGAACAATATCAAAGTGTAGGTAAACAAATTTTTAGACAAGATGAAATCAAACCTGAATACTCTGAACTTCTTTGTTCTGTTTCTCAATACATCCTTGACGCAGAACCAAACCACCACATGGCAAGAAAATGGCTAGCATATAGTTATAAACAAACTGGACAAAAACAAGAAGCCATTGAACAATTTCAAGAAATTCTCAAACGAATCCATGCACAAGAAGAATCAGAATTGCTTTTAGAAACATTACAAAACTTAGTCAAACTCAATCCCCAAAACTTAGAATTTCGACAACAACTTGCCGTTGCATATATCACAATGAAGAAACAAAAAGAAGGAATCCAAGAATACTTTGCTCTTGGCACAGAAGCATTACAACAAAACAAAGAAATTATTGCTTTAGAGGCCTTTGACACGCTGTTATCCTATGATCCTGCCAATTATGCTACACACATTAAAAAAGCAGAAATTCTACAAAAAACAAACCAAAATGATAAAGCCATACAAGAATTTATGCTTACTGGGTATCTAAGTATCGGAGCTAACAAATTATGGCAAGCTATCAGCTCTTTTGCCCAAGTTTTAAAAATTGATAAAAATTCCCATCCCGAATGCTACCAAGAACTAGGAAAACTATATTCACAACTGAATAAACCTGAAGAAGCATGTAAAGCATACAAACGCCACATACAAGTTTCTATTAAACAACATAATTACGGCACAGCACTACAATCATGCCAAGCTATTTTAGAAATTGCTCCTGAGCACGCATGGGCAAAAAAAGCACTACATAAACTTTCGAATACAGTATATCCATTTTAAAAAAACATTTGAATGCAGAATTTTAGATTGCTCAAAAAATAATAATAAAATAAATGAATTTGTCATACAATATATAGGTTTTCATAAAAAATTAAGGTTACAATGTCATTTCAATAAAAAAAAGTAGCTATTTTGAATATCATAGCTACTTTTTTTATCAAAACAGCATTATAGTTTTTAAAGAAAAACATAAAAGCATCAAGAATTCTAAGTAAGTATCTTGATGCTTTTGTTGAGCTAACTTGAATTTTTGAACAGATAAAATTTTATGAAGAAATAGAATTTTTTTTCTTACTATTATTTGTCAACATATTATATATAAGAACAGCAATATAATATATATATAATTATAAATGATTATATTAGAAAGATTTTTATATGAAAAAACTTACATTGCGTCACATTCGAATTTTTGTGGCAGGAATTTTTTTTCTTACTATTGTTATCACACTTTTTGGTTTTCATTTTTTACATAATATTTTTATGACACAATTTGGTTCTTCCTTTTGTAGATTATTTTTTGGTTTTTCGTATGGAATTTTATCATTTGAACTAGGAATTCTTGTGATTACCTTATTATTTGGACGTATTTATTGTTCTGTTTTATGTCCTCTAGGTATTTTTCAAGATATTTTAAGCATTGGGAAGAAAAAATACACATATCAAAAAAAACTTTGGTGGATTCAATATCCTATTTTTGCATTTATAATATCTTTAGCAATCTTTGGATTTCTTCTTCCCCTCGTATTTTTAATGCCTTCTGCAAACTTTTTTTCATTTATCAATCATCTACAATCCATGGAATGGACAGGATCTTTAATAGCATTTGGATTTATTATTATATTCCTTATTCTAGTTCGTTGGAAAGGACGCATATATTGTAATACTGTTTGTCCTGTAGGCACTTTTTTATCGATTTTTGCTAAATTTTCTTTATTTAAAATTCAGATAGACCAAGAACAATGCGTTTCCTGTAAAGCATGCGAAAAAGTATGTAAAGCCAGTTGTATTGATGCTCTGAATAAAAAAGTAGACAATGAAAATTGCGTTGTTTGTTTTAATTGTATAGATGCTTGTAAAAAAGGCTTAATTACTTTTTCTACTAAAAAAACAACTTGCCAAAAAGAAATGCCAAAAATAGAAAATGTCAATTATTCTAAACGAAACTTCTTAATTGGTGTTGGAACTGTTGCCACTGGTGTTGTTGGAGGCTGGGCAACAGGAAAATTTCTACCTAAACAAACAGATACATTGAAACCTATTAAAGCAATTTTACCTCCTGGAGCTGGAACATTTGAAGATTTTAATAAAAAATGTATTGGTTGTGGACTTTGCATCAATGCTTGTACAAATCATGTACTAGAACATGCATATACACAATATGGTTGGCGTGGATTTATGCAACCGGTAATGAACTACAAAAAAAGCTACTGCTTACATCATTGCAATGAATGTATGAATATTTGTCCTGTAGGTGCATTAGAAAAAATGACATTAGAAGAAAAACAAAAATTGCAATTGGGAAAAAGAATATTTAAAGTTCAAGAATGTATTGCATTTAAAAATAATGATTGTGGAAAATGTGCTGAAATTTGTCCTACTGGTGCATTAGTTATGGTTCAACGAGGCAATAAAACATTGCCTAAATATGATTCTACAAAATGTACTGGTTGCGGTGCTTGTGAATTTATTTGCCCTGTTCATGTGATTACTATAGAACCAAAATAATTTTTACTTAAAATAATATTTTTTAAATTAGAAAGTGAGTTATGAATAAAGGATTTTCATAATTTTGTCTATCTTAGATCAAGTGAGAAAAAAATGATAGCAGGCTTATGAATATATTTTCTTTGTACATGTGATTCCTATAGAATCAAAATAACTTAATCTTAAAATAACTTAATCTTAAAATAATATTTTTTAAATTAGAAAGTGAGTTATGAATAAAGGACTTTCAGGATTTTGGCTATTAGATAAACCAGATGGAATTACTTCTCGTAAATTCTTAGATCAAGTGAGCCATAAATTAGAATGGAAAAAAGCAGGACATACTGGTACTTTAGATCCATTAGCAACTGGACTTATGGTTCTTGTTTCTGGTGAAGCCTGTAAATTGCAACATATTTTTACTGGTTTTTCTAAAGAATATATTGCTACTCTTTATTTAGGTGCATCTACAGATACAGATGATCGAGAAGGAAATATTCAAATAATGGAAAATACCCCCATTCCAACATTACAACAAATACAATCTATTTTACAAACATTTGTAGGAGAACAGCAACAAATTCCTCCTATCCATAGTGCCATCAAAGTAAATGGAAGACGTGCCTATAAAATGGCAAGAAAAGGCCATGAAGTGCAAATGCCTATTCGAAATATTACTATTCATTCACTTTCTCTTCTTTCTTATCAATATCCTTTACTAGAATGTAAAGTTCATTGTAGTTCTGGTACATATATTCGAGCTCTAGCCCGAGACATAGGAGAAAAATTACAAACAAAAGCATATTTACAAGAACTTCGACGCACAAAAATTGGTGAATGGGACATTGCCAAGGCTCATACATTAGAAACCATTACACAACAAGACAAAATTAGCCTAGAAACAGCATTAGAACAATATCCTAAAATCCATATCTTCCCAGAACAAACATTTGCCATACAAAACGGTCAACGAATTCCTTGGGAAAAACTACCTCCTCAACCTATTCCCAAAAATAAGGACACGCCTGTTTTTATTTGGTCTCAAGAAAAAATAATCGCTTTTGCAAAATATAATGAAAAAACGATTTCTTCAGCCAAAACAATATTGTCAGAATAAAAATCTCCAATACATTGAATATTGTCAGAACAAACATCTTCAATACATTTCAAATGCAGATCCTGTCCAAGCAGATGCCTCAGAGCAGGATCTGTCCCAAGCAACTTTCCATCCCCGAGCAACTTCCCCCCCCGAGCAAATTAACTAATTAACTCCCCCGAGCAACTTCTCCCCAGAGCAGAGAAAATTCCACTCCCAGAGCATCCCCAGAGCATCCCCACAGCACCCCCCGAGCAATTCTCCAGAGCAATCTCTTCCCCAGAGCAACTTCTCCCCAGAGCAGAGAAAATTCCACTCCCAGAGCATCCCCAGAGCAATTCTCCAGAGCAATCTCTTCCCCAGAGCAACTTTCCTCCCCAGAGAAATTTTCACTCCCAGAGCATCCCCAGAGCATCCCCAGAGCATCCCCAGAGCATCCCCAGAGCAATTCTCCAGAGCAACTTTCCTCCCCAGAGCAAATTTTCACCTACGCGTTTTCATGCATTTTACGAATTTTACGTAATTCTACGCGTTTTTGTTTTCATTCACGAATTTTCACACATTTCTATGTAATTTTACGCATTTTATTTCTAATTATGCATTTTTAGCATTTATCTTTCTAATTACGCATTTTTAAGAATTTTTACGCATTTTAATTCTATTTATGTATTTCTACATAATTCTACGCGTTTTCGTTTTCATTTACTTCCTCAGAGCAACCTCCTGCCCAGAGTACTTCCCCAGAGCAAGATTGCCTCCCCCGAGCACTTTTGCCTCCTCCGAGCACCTCCCCCGAGCAACTTTCCTGCCCAGAGTACTTCCCCCGAGCAAGATTGCCTCCCC
>JAGOMP010000092.1 GCA_017993505.1 Planctomycetota bacterium | reverse complement strand
TTACTTTTTATTTTTTATTTAAAATATCATCAACTACTTTTATTTTTTACGAATTTTAAGACAAAGTAGAGCGAGGATTACAAATTCAATTCCTACACAACCACAACCGCTCTTACCTGTTTCTCTAATTCCATCTTCTTCCTCTTCTTCTTCCTCTTCTTCTTCCTCTTCTTCTTCCTCTTCTTCTTCCTCTTTTGCAGTGTATGTGTACTCATAAATTTTATTTGGTTCGAGAAGTTCTCCCCCGTCTATTTCGCCGCCCCATACATATATTTTCATATCTTTCCCTTCTTGCAATACACTACTATGCTTAGAAAAAGATATGTCAGCATCTTTTTTTCTTGTCCATTTATTTTCTTCAATGTTAAATTGCCATATATCATTCAAAGAATTGTTTGTATTATGACCACCTAAAATCCAAAATTCTTTATTTCCATTTGCATGCATAGTGTGATAAGAGCGTGCTTCTGGAATTTCTTCTTCTGGTTGTCCTGTTTCTATTTTTTGCCAATTGTTTCTGTCTTGAGTCACATTACATTTCCAAAGTGTATTGGTTACTCCCTCTTCACCACGTCCACCAAATAGATATAATGTGCTACCTATAGCAATCATAGAATGCCTAGCACGTGGTCCTGGAATATCTTGACTTAATTCTATCTTTTGAAAAGTCCACTCTTGTGTAGTAGAAGAATAAGAAAAATAACCAAATATATTATCTGTAATTAAATAAGGACGGACAGGTTGTTCTCCACCAAATACATACAATTTATCTGAAATGGTAGCAATAGCAAAGTTTATGCGTGGTTCAAATTGATCTGATGTTGGTCCATTTTCTTTAGTCCATCCTTTTCTAGCAGCTTCAAAATCATAGCTGTATATTGTGTCAGTATCACCAAGCATACGACCAAAAAATACATACAATTTATTATTCCATACTAGAGAAGCATGACCATACGTACCATTAAACTCATCGGGATTATTATACTCTTGTGTGAAAGTTTGAGTAGAATTTGCTATATCCATACACCAAATGTCTGCTGAACCATACATACCACTTTTAGTACCACATGCAATGTAGTATTTACTATTGTATGATACCATGGAATGACTGTAACGTGCTAAAGGCATTTCTGTACCTTGTGCGTCGATTGTATTCCATGTTCCTAATTCTGTGTCTTGTCTATGGTATCCTTCCCATGTATCTGCTATACAGGAAATGCAGCAGATAAAGCATAAGATAAAAGTTATTTTATTCATATTTTTCTCCTTGGTAAGATTAAAAATTTTTAAAATTTAAAAATTACATCGATTTATTGTATCTTTTTAGCTATTGCTTTTGATGTTTTTGTTTTAGTAGCTTTTAGTGTTGTTTTAGTAGTAATAATAGTAATTGCTTTAGATTTTTCTACTTTTTTAGCTACTTTTTTATTGGTTGTTTTTTTTATAGCTACTTTTGGAGCTGTTACTTTTTTATGGTGCGTTTTGAGGTAATGGGAATGGATGCGTAGATTTTTGTTTTTGTTTCGTTATTGTCTGTTTCCCTTTATTTTTTTTGTCTTTGTACTTTCTTTCTTGTCCGTAGTTTCCGTATTGTCTGTATATTTTAGTAAATTTCACCTAGAGTAAATTTTTCTCCCCCTAGCAACAATCTAATACAACTAAATCAAGGAATAAAAACAACTTCCAAATAATAATCTAGTCCATAAAAAATAAGTGGATGTCATTGTATCAAAAATATAATGCAAAAAAAAGAGAAAAAAGAATATATTTTTTATGGAAATTTACTCTGGGAAGATAATATTGCTCTGGGGAGGCAAATATTGCTCCGGGGAGGAAGTTACTCTGGGAAATAATTGTTATATTGCTCTGGGGAGGCAAATATTGCTCTGGGGAGTGGAAGTTACTCTGGGGAGGAAGTTACTCTGGGGAGGAAGTTACTCTGGAAAATAATTGTTAAATTATTATGGATTTGTTAAAATTATTATGGAAATAATCTGGGAAAAAATTAAGTAGAAATGTAGTATTTTTAAAGAGAGAAAGTTATGTTATATTGTCAGGTTGCAGTTCCTCTTCCTTTATGTCGTCTTTTTGATTATAAAGTTCCATCTTGTTTATTGGATAAGGTAAAAGTTGGAATTCGCGTTCGTGTGCCTTTTCGAAAAAAAACAATGACTGGATTTATAGTTAGTTTGAGTGAAACGAGTGATGTGCCTGACAATAAGTGTAGAACTGTTCTTGATGTAGTAGATGAATTTCCTGTTGTTTCACAAAATATGCTTGAGTTTTGTCAATGGTGGTCAAGTTATTACCAATGTTCTTTAGGTGAAGCATTAGATGTTGCAGTCCCAACACAAGTAAAAAGTTCCTTGCATCGTCCACAAGCTTTTGTACAAATTATAGATAAGGAAAGTGTAGATGACTATATTCAAAATGTGCAGGATAAATACCCTCAGCAAGCAAAAATTTTGCGTATTTTAAAATCATCTGAGGAACCATTATTAAGAGAACAGATTCGAAATAAATTAGGAATTTCTTTGTCGCCTTTTCAAACATTGGCTAAACACGGTATCATTGAAATATTTTATCAAGAGGTGGAGTTTGATTTATTTAATCAATTGCCACCTTCTTCTGCTCCTATTCCTGAACTTACATATGATCAAAAATCTGTTTTAATTCCTATTTATAATTGTATTCGAGCCGAGAAATATAGAACTTTTTTACTTTTAGGTGTAACAGGAAGTGGAAAGACAGAAATCTATTTACGGGCGATCCACGAGGTAGTAGAAAAAGGGAAAGAGGCCATTGTACTGGTGCCTGAAATTGCTTTAACACCACAAACAGTAAGTCGTTTTAAACAGAGATTTGATCACATTGCTGTGTTGCATAGTGAATTAACGTCTTCTCAACGTGCACATCAATGGCAGCTGATCAATGAAGGAAAAATACAAGTAGTGATTGGTCCTAGGTCTGCATTGTTTGCTCCTACTCATAAATTAGGGATTATTATTGTAGATGAAGAGCATGAAAATACATTTAAACAGCAAAATTCGCCTCGATACCATGCACGTGATTTAGCTGTGAAACGTGGACACCAAGAAAATGCAGTTGTTATTTTAGGTTCTGCTACGCCTTCTTTAGAAAGTTACTACAATGCATTAAAATATAAATATACTTTATTACAACTTAGTCAACGCATTCAAGATAAACAAATGCCTACTATTCGTCTTGTGGATATGCGAGAAGAAGCATATCATCAAAAACGTCTTCCTATTTTTTCTCGTGCTTTGATAGAAAACATTCGAAAAACTTTACATGCTGGAAATCAAGTAATTTTATTTTTAAATCGAAGAGGCTTTGCACCTACGGTACGATGTCCGTTATGTCATTTTGAATTGCGTTGTTCTCATTGTGAAATCAATATGACATACCATGAGAATAGTCAACGTGCTATGTGTCATTATTGTGGAGAAGAAATAACACCACCATCTATTTGTCCTATATGTCAACATCCTAAAATTCGTTATTTAGGGATTGGAACAGAACGATTAGAACACGCATTGAAAAAAATTTTCCCAGAAGCTATTATTTGTCGTATGGACAGTGACACTATGACAACACGTCAACAATATGAAAAAAATTTTATAGATTTTAGCCAAGGCAAAATTGATATTCTTTTAGGTACACAAATGATTGCAAAAGGGCTAGATTTTCCAAAAGTTACACTGGTTGGAATTTTAGCAGCAGATTCTTCTTTACAACTTCCAGATTTTCGAGCTGCTGAACGAACATTTCAACTTACTGTTCAAGTAGCTGGACGGGCAGGACGAGGTGAAAGCCCTGGATTAGTGATTTTACAAACAAATTCTCCTAGCCACTATGCTATTCAAACAGCATTAACTCAAAATTATATTTCCTTTGCAGAACAAGAATTAGCATTTCGAAAGCAACTAAACTATCCACCATATGGAAAATTATTGCGCGTCCTTTTAGAAGGTGCAAATGAAGAAGAAGTCCAAGCAAAAGCAGAACAAATTTGTGAACTCTGTCAATTTCCTAATGTTGAAATATTAGGTCCAGTACCAACACCTATTCCAAAAATCAAAGATCGTTTTCGATATCATATTTTGATTAAAGCAATGAATTCACAAGATATACATCAAATTGCAAAAAAATTGCAAGCACAAATCCAAATATCAGATAAAATTCGCATCCATTTAGACGTCGATCCTATCCACTTATTATAACCTTAACCTTACTGGTGAGGGAAAGTTGCTCTGGGGAGGCAATGTTGCTCTGGGGTGTCAATCTTGCTCTGGGGAGGGAAAGTTGCTCTGGGGAATTGCTCTGGGGAGATGCTCTGGGGAGATGCTCTGGGGAGGGAAGTTACTCTGGGGAGAGGCAATATTGCTCTGGGCGGGAATTGTTCTGTTGCTTAAATTGTTCTGTTGCTTAAAACGAAACAAAACGAAACACAAAATGAAATGTGTAAATGCGTTAGATTACGTTGAAATGCGTGAATGAATGTGAATGTGCAGGAATGCGTGAGGTTACTTAAAATGCATGGGGTTACTTTGCACTGGGGAGAATAAATGCGTAGGGTTACTTTGCTCTGAAGAGGATAGACCGGGGAGAATAAATAGAGAAAATATGCTCTGGGGAGAAGAAGAAAATTGGTAAAAAAGGAGAGATGTTTGCAAATTTTTCGAACAATGGGGAAAATTTCGGAAAAATTGGAGGGGTTTAGGGTGATTTTTCAGTGGGGGAAAAGCGATTTTAATGGTAATAGGAAAAATTTTTTGGTGCAAGAAAAAATTTGTGATTTTTTGAAAAAATTTTGATGAAAAATTGGTAGAAAATAGTTATAATTTTTATTATAACTTATTATAAAAAAATGAGTTATATTGATTATCTTGAATGTTTTCAAGTTTTTATGTATAGACGTACTATCTCTGAGGGTAAATTTTTTTGCAAAATTTTACCTTTAAACTATATTGAGTTTTTAAATATTTTAAGTTTATATTTGTCAATATAATTTATATTTTTCTACGTAGATATTTTCGCGTTAATGTTCGCGTTCGCGTTAATGTTCGCGTTTCTATTTTTTCGTTTATATTTTTCTACGTAGATATGTTCGCGTTGGATTGTATGTTTACGATCTGCGACTATGGAACGATACCAATCCTGACGTTTGTCTTCAGGAATTTCTAAATAAAATGGAAGTAAGTCAGTAACTTCATCTTGTATGCCATATGCATACACATTATAACTACCGTATTTCCAATCTTTAGGATCTTCCACACCGCCTGCTCGCCACATATTTAAATCTATGTAAACCATTGTGTTGAATAGATGTTCATCAGTTTCTATGATTTCTGAGAAAAATCTTCCTCCCCAGAAATATCCAGAGCGACCAATTATTTTATTGTATCGTCTACCAGACTGACTGTTTACATATTGCATAAAACGAGAAATATTGTCCAGATTAGTCGTTACTACTAAATGAACATGATTTGTCATAAGTGTATAATTATTCACTTCGACATCATATTTCTCTTTTGCACGTTCAAGAACCATTAGATACATAGGTTCAAACGTTTCTGGAACAATTAGATGTTCTTGGTTATTACAACGCACAGTAATATGGTACGTTGCCCCTTCTCGGGTTATTCGAATACGGCTTGTCATATTATATTCCTTTCTTATTCGATACACGCATTGGACAGGTGTTTTCAATGCGTGTATCGTTTGTATAATTTTTAGTTGTATAATTTAATTGTACACGTGCATTGGACAGGTGTTTTTTAGTGCGTGTATAGTTTGTATAATTTAATTGTACACGTACATTGGACAGGTGTTTTTTAGTGCGTGTATAGTTTGTATAATTTAATTGTACACGTGCATTGGACAGGTGTTTTTAGTGCGTGTATAGTTTGTATAATTTAATTGTACACGTGCATTGGACAGGTGT
>JAGOMP010000033.1 GCA_017993505.1 Planctomycetota bacterium | reverse complement strand
TCTATCTTTTAGTGTTAAATCAGCTTTGATATTTCCACATAATTCTATAAAATATTTATATTATTTTATAGAATTTTATAGATTATTTAAAGCAGTTGGTAACCCCAGTATACATTATTATAATATCATAAGATAAAAACAAATTATAACACACTTTAGAAAAATTTCAAGATAGGAGAATTCTATCATTCGTGGTTAAAGAATACCAAGGATTTTGCAAAATTTTCTCAAGCTTTTCAATGCATTAAAGCCTGTTAAGCCTGTTTCAATTGATTGTTTTTTTTAAATAAATTATAATGTAAATTATAACATATTTTTAAAAAATTTCAAGATAGGAAAATTTTATTATTTGTGGTTAGAAAGTATCAAGGCTTTTTAAAATTTTTCTCAATCTTGTTTCAATTAATTATTTTTTTTAAATAAATTATAATGTAAATTATAACATATTTTTAAAAAATTTCAAGATAGGAAAATTTTGCTATTCGTGGTTAGAAAGTGTCAAGGCTTTTGCAAAATCTGCTCGAGCTTGTTTCAATTGATTATTTTTTTTATATGCTATGGCACGATTATAATATGCTTCATGGCTATTGGGATCAATAAGAGTGGCTTTTGTAAAATCATAAATAGCTTTTTGATATTCATTTTTTTCTATATACACTAAACCACGATTAAAATAAGCATTATAATCTTTCCCTGTAAGAATAAGAACTTTATTAAAATTTTGTATGGCTCTATTATATTCTTTTTTTTTGTAATACGATAGTCCTCGATTGTTATATGCTTGAAAAAATTTTTGGTCGAGTTTTATGGCTTTACTAAAGTTATAAATGGCTTCATTATATTTTCGTAAATGATAATAACATAGTCCTAAGTTGTTATATGTATATTTATTTTTTTTAAAAGTAATAGATTGTTGAAAATATGTAATGGCTCTTTTATATTTTTTATATTCATAATATAGTTGCCCTAATTTATTATATGTAGTTGCATATTCTGGATATAATTGCATTGCCTCTAAGTAACAAAGTTTTGCTTGTTTAGGATTATTTTTATTTTGAAAATCCATGCCTTGTATAATATATTGTTTTACAAAGGAAAACCGAATATCTTGAAATTTTTCTAAAAGTTCTTCTGTACTTTGTGGTCGCTCTTGGGGATCAGGATGAATCATTTGATAAATAAGCCGAATGATATTATCTGGAATATCAGACCGCAATAGAGTGAGTGGTGTATAATCCCCTTCTACTATTCGTTGGATATTTTCTTTGCTTAAATAAAAGTTTTCTTTATCACTACAAGGATGTTGAAGTGCTAACATTTCATAAAAAGAAATGCCCATGCTATAAATATCGCTTTGTATAGAGAAAGATCTTGTCTGTTCCAATAATTCTGGTGCTGCATATCCTATAGTTCCAAAAATAGAGTGTGTTAAATTTTCTTCTCTTGAAAGTTTGGCAATTCCTAAATCTCCTATTTTAGCAACATCTTCTTGATCGAAAAACAAATTGGAAGGTTTTATATCTCTATGAATAATATTCTGTGTATGTAGATTTACAAGTCCAGCTAGTAGTTGAATTGCATATTTTAAAAATTGGTTTTGATTAAAACCTCCCTGATTATGACTTCGTTTTTCTTCTAGCGTCTTTGCAATAGTTTGTTTCATTTTTTCCATAATAATGTAGTAAAACCAATTATAGGGAGGAAATTTTTCCTTTTCTTTTCCATAATCTAAGATATCTACTACATATTTTGAACGCACATGAACCATTAATTTTATTTCATCACAAAATCTTTGAATTGTTTTTTCTTGTTCTTCTTCATCCTTAGTCATGGGAGAGGATTTACAAATTTTTATAGCAACTTCTCTTTTTGTATTTATATCTAAAGCTGCCCAAACTTCAGCATATGAACCTTGACCTAGGGGGAATAATAATTTATATCGATTGGCTATAATATCATCTTTTGCATACATGGTATTTCTACCTTATATCTAAAAAAATCGAAAAAATAAGGAAATTTATTGGGGAAATAAGGAAATTGTCAAAGTATACTATAAAAAAATAATCTCTATTTTAAAAAATGCAAATGTTATTATATTAACTTGTACATTTAAATATGCAAGCACTCTGTATTCACTTGCACATTTAATACATGATTATTGAATAAACATGGCATCGCCATAACTAAAAAAACGATATTTTTTTTCTACAGCTTCTTTATATGCTTGCTTAATAAAGTCTGTTCCAGCCAATGCTGAAACAAGAAGCAATAGAGTACTCTTTGGTAAATGAAAATTTGTGATGAGTGCTTGAATAATTTTATATTTATACCCAGGATAGATGAATATACTGGTAGCCCCTTCTGTTGGAATAATTTTTCCTGTTTGACCAGTTGCTTCCAGCGTACGACAAGTAGTCGTACCTGTAGCAATGATGCGTCTGTTTTCTTTCAATGCTTGATTGATAGTATCAGCGACTTCTTGAGAAATTTTATAATACTCTGAATGCATTGTATGGTTTTCAATAATTTCTTCACGTATAGGAAGAAATGTGCCTATTCCTACATGTAAAGTAATATAGCAAATTTGAACACCTTTACTTTTTAATTGTTCTAGCAATTCTGGTGTAAAATGTAGACCAGCGGTAGGTGCTGCAATAGACCCAAGTTCTTTAGCATATGTTGTTTGGTATCGTTCCATGTCTTCTTTTATGCGTTCTTTTGGCTCGTCTTTTGTTCGTTTAATGTAAGGTGGAAGAGGTGGACGACCAATTTCTTCCATAATTTTAAAAACTGAGTTGTTTTGAAAATCTACATGCCAACCTGAATCTACACGTTCTACAATTCTTGCTTTATATTTACCTATATTATATACTTCATTGATTTTGGGATATTTTCCAGTTTGAATGAGAGCAGTAGCTTGGTCATCGCAAGAATCTAAGATAAGCATGTCTACTTTGCCACCTGTTTGTCTTTGCCCAAGAAGCCGTGCATAAAGAACCTTTGTATTATTGAGTACTAGGACGTCACCTTTGTGAAAGTATTGTATGATATCACTAAATTGCGGATGGTGTTTCCATGTTTGATTTGTTTTGTCCAATACCATAAGGCGAGATTTTGTTCGTTCTTTTGCTGGTTCTTGGGCAATGAGACTAGAGTCTAATTCATAGTCGTACTCAGAAAGTTTCATACTACCATTTTTCCCAGTGGATATTCTCTTCTTTAAATTTATCCTTTGCTTTTTCTTCTTTTAAAGGATAACCAAGTGAAATAACACCAAAAGGAATAATATCTTTAGGTATATCTAAAACTTTTCTTATATGATCCACTCGTTCTTGATTTGGATAGCAACCTAGCCATACACTTCCAATTTTATGACTTTCTGCTTCTAGCATAATATTTTGTAAAGCTGCAGAACAATCTTGAATCCAATACTCCCTGCCAACTCCTGGTAATGCCATACTTTTACTAGGAACACCACACACAATAATAGATGCAGCAGCTGTTGGTAGCATTTGCCAATATTGCATGCCTTGCGATATAGCTGTGAGAGTTTCTTTTTCTGTAATTACAACAAAACTCCATGGTTGAGAATTGCATGCAGTAGGAGCAGCCATTCCAGCTTTTAAGAGTTGGACTAATATTTCTTTTTCAATAGGTTGATCTGTATATGCACGGACACTTTTTCTTGTAAAAATTTCGTTCATAATTTAAACCTCAATAAAATTGTACTATAAAAACATTTAGAATCGAAATAATATATTAAAAATAGGCGTCTATCTTTAATAAAAGAAAAACGCCTGTTTTAAAAGATGGAAAATAAAACATCAAGATGATTATCTTTTCACTGTCCTCCAAGTGTTTCTCTTGTTCAAATGTTCTCTCTTTTTCACTGCATTAATGTTGCCACTTCCGTCTTTTAAATGTACAGGAGCCAAGGCTGGTACTTCGACTACTTGATCTGTAAATACAGCTGTTACAGCATTATCAGAACTATAGGGAAGATTCATCATAAATAAACCAGTGAGAAGCATAAATACAGTAGTTGCTACTAAAGCTATCTTGAATGGAGTACCGTACTCTTCTTCTACATAAGACATTGGCATATGTGCTGGGTACATTTTTCCAGGATCTTCTGCTTCGTGGTATGCTTGTGGTTCATAATGACCTTTTGGTGCTTCATCAAAGCCAAAGCCAGAATCTGTACCAAGTTGAAAATCACCAGATGCATCTAAAATACCTAGCCCCATATCTAATGGTTCTGTTTCAAGACCTGTATCAGAATCAATGAATGTTTCACCTCTAGATTGAGCTTCACTTATAGCTGTGAGTTCTTCTGAAGAATCAATGAGAACATCATCAGAAGCATCTAGTACATAAGATCCACTTTCTTCTTCAAATGTAAGTTCTTCTGTAATAGTTTCAGAAGCGGAAGAAGATATTGCATCGCTGAACGCAAAATCCATATGAGGAACTGAAGTGGAGCTAGATGTGCTATCAAGATCTTCAATATCAAGCAATGTTTCAGAAGTATCTTCTTCAACTAACAAGACTTCACTATCTTCTGAATCTTCTGGTTCACCAGATGGAAGAATAATAGTAGGTTCTGTCATTCTTCCTTTTTTAAGACCATCAATATCAGATTTTCTAAATTTCATTTTATCGTCATCGCGAAACGCTCGAATTTCACCTTCAGAGACCAGTCTCTTGAGCTCATCTTCTTCCATTTGGAGTTCGCGTAAGACTTTCTCAAAGGAATAATATTCCATTCCCATTGTTTAATCCTACCTTTCACAATCTAATTGAACATATCCTATTGTTTCCAATGGCTAGGGAATTATCAATATTTTATTTTAGGAAATTAATTTCTTTTCTTTCTTGCTTGTTTCTTAGCTTCTTCTTCCTGTTCTCTTTTTTCTCTTTCTTCTAATTCTTTAATTTCGGCTCTTAATTTACTATATTTATATTTAGTAGCACTAGTGTCAGTATGTTCTATTACTTGGTTATCATATTTAATTCTTCTGGCACCAGCAAAACTTAATCCACGTCCACTAGTTCCTGGGATATATAAACATACAGAAGGCGTTCGGTCTGTTTCTTTTGTATCAATAATCCATAATCCAGATCTTTGACCATCGATAAGACCAGTCACTGCAATGTATCCATTCGCAGAGCCACTTGCACTAGCGCCATTCGCATATGCTACAGGAGTATTGAAACTTATAATGTTCCAAGCAAAAATACCAATTAATATTCCCATTAAGAATGCAATAAGTATATATATCTTATTCATAGTTCTCAGGCGTTATGCACGCCTCCTCCTTTTTATTATTGTTTTTTGTAAAATATTCCTGTAAGAATCGATTATATAGGTATTTTCATAGAAAGTCAAATAGAAAAAAAGTCTTTCTGCATTGAAAATTTTCTAGAATATTTGTGTTTTTTATTCTAAATTTAAAATTTTTTGAATGTCTAGTAATGTAATAATAACATCTTCTTGTTTTGCAATTCCTAGAATATAGGAATTGTTGTTCTGTTCGGTTGTAAAAACAAGAGGAGATTCTAGTGAATTGAAATCAATATTTCGTACTTCTAATACAGCATCTACTAAAATTCCAATCAGTCCATCTAGGTCTAATATAATAATTCTTGTTGTATGAAAATCATCTTTTTTTTCTAAATTCAAACGTTTTCGTAAATCAACAATAGGAATAATATTGCCTCGGAGATTAATAACTCCTTCTATGTCTTGTCTAGCTCTAGGAACATGTGTAATATCCACTAATCGTATCACTTCATGAACATGGTTGATATCTATTCCATATGTTTCTTTTCCTAGTTGAAATGTCACGATTTCTATTATATTGTCTTGTTTTTTTATTATCATAAGGATCTATTTTAATATCTATTCTGCTTTTTTTTTATAGCGTAGCAAATATCTATTCTGCTTTTTTATGGCGTGGCAATATATCGTTAAAATTATATTTTGTATCTGGATTGAAAAAATAATCAATGAGTCTGAAAGGCATAGTTTCATGATTGGGAAGTGGTTTATATTTATCTGGTGCGTCTGTACATATTCCACTTACAAGGTTAGGCAATATTTTTTGTATTTCTGTTATGGGAATTGCTAAAGTAGTGCCTCTACAAAAATTGCCAACATTGATTCCAATCATTTGTCCTTTTTGATTGAGAAGAGGTGTTCCAAATTGATTTTCATCAATCATAGAATCATGATGGATCACAGAATCGTAGCAACGAATTAAACTTTTATTAGGTGAGCCAAAGATACCAAAAAGTCCTAGACTAGAAGTTCGACGTTGCTGTAAAATACTTCGTGGATTCATAGTCACTCCTCCCACTTGGAGTGTATTGTTAGAAATAGAAATTACCCATTCTCCTTGTTGAATTTTTTTATCATCTCCCCATTCAATCACAGGAAATATTTTGTTTTTCTCTGTAATTATTTTACAAAGAGCAATATCTAATATATCATTTTTCCCTACTTGTTGTACAATATATGTTTTGCCTTGGTATATAGTATAGATTGTTGTTTCTGGTTTTATAATATGCGAACAAGTAAGAATGTATCCTTTTTGATCTATAAAAACTCCATATCCAATATTTTTTTCTTTTGTTTTATTATTATATTGCACTTCTTGATAAAGAGGAATAACAGATGGTTGCATTGCTATTACATGTTTTTTAAAATATCGTTGCAATGTTTTTATTCTAGAATATTCTGCGGAACTATATGCTAAAAGAACATTGTGTATGTTATTATTTCTTTGAATTTTAACAAGATATGTTTTTGTTTTATCTTGAATATACCGTATAAATTGATGGACGTTATATAGTGGTTGATCATCAATACTGAGAATTTGATCTCCTGGACGGAATCCAGCTAAATAGCATATTCCTTTTTTGTGTATAGTTTTTACTATCACTTTATTTTGTCTTTGCACTACTTTCATTCCTAATTTTTGTTTTACAGGAACTCTATTGTCTAGCATATCAAAAAAATTTTTTAAAGGTTTATACATTTTATCAAATTCTTCCATCCCCATTTCTTCTTGTAATTCTAAAAGTATTTCTAAAATTTCTACAACACTGGGGAGATAACCTTTTACATCTTTTCCTTTTTTCAATGTTGCTAAATGTTTTTTTATGGCATCTATAGAAATCGAAAAGGATATGTCATTCACTAAGAGAATAGCACCATTTATGCCAATTAAATTTCCTTGTAAATCAATGAGTGGACCGCCAGAATTTCCAGCAAAAATAGGCGTATCTGTTTGTATAGCATCATGATAACATTTATAAAATCCTTCAATGAGTAATTTTTTATGCAAACCTCGAATTCGTCCTAATACAATAGCAGGTTTTTGGTCTTCATAAGGACCTCCAGGATGCCCAGAAGCAATTACCCAATCAAGGAGCTGATGTTGTTGTACATTACCTAAAGGAAAATAGGGTGCATTTTCAATATCAATTTTTAGGATAGAATAGTCATTAGCTTCGTTCATTCCTAATTTTTTCCCTGGATATGTTTTGCCATCTGAAGTAATGACAGTAATATCATCTGAAATTTCTGTTACATGAGCACAAGTAAGAATATGACCATCTGAAGAGATGAATGCACCAGAACCATATCCACTTTTTTCATTTACTTTTATATGGATGGCAACTGTCCTTTCTGTAATATAAGGAATGAGTTTTTGCAATGCTTGTGTCACTTGTACAGGATCTTGGTATAATGCTTGTATATTCTGTGCAATAAAAAGAATAATGAAAACAAGCAATAATTGTAATTTTTTCATGACTATTTTCCTAATTGATACATTTTCATGACTATTTTCCTAATTGATATAATTGTCTGTCATTAGGTGAAACCACTTAGTTAATGTTTCTTGCATTTTTTCGTTATTTTGCATTTCCATTTCCCAAGCATATTTTTGTTCAAGTAATTTTGTTTTAATCGTAGGATTTTTTGTGTATTTCCAAATCCAATTCATTAATTGCATAGCCCTATCATATGCACCTACTTTATAGTAAAATTGGCTCATTTTTAAACCTAACAAGTAGGGATTAATTTTTCGCATTTTTTCATAGTTTTCCAGCAAATATTTTGTATCTGCAACTTCCTCAGAAAAAATTTCAGAAAAAGCAAAGGCTAGGTGATATGTATTAGGATTGAATTGATATATATATGCCCATTTTGAACAATCTATAATATTTTTGGTCGCAATAATGAGAAATGTTACAGCTGATTCTGCATATTCATAATAATAAAGATAATGATATGCATTCGCAATGATGTTTTCCAAGACTTCGCTAGAAAGATTAGGAACTATAAATCCTAAAAATCGTAAAACAGGTTTAACAAGAATTGCAGGATTGCTATTCATCTCATCCAATAACCATTGAAGAACTTTGTCATCTAATGGTAAATCTGGAATTTGTTCCCAGAAAGAATATTGAATCAAGGCTCGCAGAATTTTTGGTGGATAGTTACAAGCAAAAATTCCTTGCCAAGCAATTTTTTGAAGTTGTTGTTGATAATTTTGAGAAAAATATGGTAAAAATGGAGCAACACCTTGGATTGCTTCCCAAATCCATTCTGTTTTTTCTCTTCGAAGTAGAGTGACTATAATATTGGCAAGTCGATCGTTTTCTTCTTGGGAATAATGGCAACAAAGGTCTAATAAAGTACGTAAGATCGGGATAAATAACAAAGGACAGTTATACTTATTTGTCTCAAAAGGAAGAAAATTTTCTAAATATGCAATGGCTTCATTCCAAATTCTTTGTCGAATGGGGATAGGAAGTTGAAAGCTTAAAATTTGTAAACTTTTTGTAGAAGCACAAAGATATTCTCTATTGACTGGATCTACAATAAGATTATGCAATTCTTCTTTGTTATTACAATCAGCATAAAATAAATACAAGTGAGAAAAAGCAAACTTTTGTTTTTGATAATTCTTTTCAAATATCCATTTTACTAAAATTTTATTGATTTCTTGTTGTTTTTTCAAGGAAAAATAAGAATATAAAATGCTAAGGATACGTATATTGTTATTCCATATATTATTGTTGCATTTTTCTAAAATTTCTACAAATCTATTAGCAATGTTATCTAAAGATTCTAAATTTTTAGGAAGGCGGGTCAAAAGAATATTAGTATAATTTGTAAGCTCATCTATTTCCATTTCTTGCATAAGAATAATTTCATAGTAATTTAATAGAAAGTCTAGTATTTCTCTTTGTTCATCTGGTGAACACACACCTTTTAACATTCCTAATGATTTCCATAAGGCACGTTGCATATGTGGATTTTCTTCACGTTCAATACAATTGAAAAAGAAAGAAACAAGTTCACTTGGAGCAAACATAAGTAAACATTCATCAATTTTTTCTAAAATATGACGGCGCAAAGAAAAATCTGTATTTTGAAGAAAAAGTTCTTGCAATCCTGTTAAAATTTGTTGTTTATCATCTTCTTTAAAATAAGGCAGTAACCGCACTAATGTATCAATGGCGGCTTTGGAAAGTTCAAGATTTGTTTCAATACAATCAATAATATAAGACAATAATTCCATATTTTGATGGAAAATATGACCATAAAATCCCACAATTTTAATCGCACTAAGAGCCAATGGTGTTTGACCTTGAATGACTTTTCCTAAATATTTTAAAAAGTAGGAATGGAACTCTGGTGGCAATTTAATGGGAGTCCAAGTTTCCAAATCTTGTTTAAATGTTCGAAGCCCCAACATATCGCTTTGAATAGTAACAATCTTGCGAGTCCAGTGTAAAATAATTACCCATTCTTGTAAGCTAGATTCTGTATTTTGACTGACAATTTTTTGTTCGATTTCCATTAAAAGTTCTGAAAGACCTTCTGGAATCGGAAAATAACTAAAACAATCATAGCAAAAATCAATGCTTCTAATAAGATCTTGTGTACTGCCAGAAAGTGAATATAATAAAAAATTCATTTTAGCAAGGGATAAATCATTTTGGATATATACAGAAAGACCATCCGATGAAGTAAATAATTTTTTGCAAGCAAAATATAAATCTAATGTGCCATATTGTTGCATGGATTGAGAAAGATATATTTTAAATAACGAAAAAATTCTTGCAACATCAATATCAAGATTGAGTTTATCATGAATGTAAGTGCATAGTTGAAAAATATAATGAGTACTACTTTTAAACATTACATTATTTTCATCGAGTGTCATTCGATTCGATAAATATGTTAACATATTAAAAGTTGGGAAGAATCCTTTTTCAAGCCATAGAATAGCTTCTTGGATAAATTGATCCCCGTCTTCTTCTTTTGTTTTGGTATTTATATATGGTGGTCTTAATCTTCGCGTTGGAAAAAATCCTAGTTGCATTCTACCTCGAATAGATGTGTTATAAATTTTGCTATGTTGAGAAACTCTTTTTTCAAATTGTTTTTGAAGATTTTGTAAATATTTTGTTAAACAAGGATGCAATATTTTAATAACACCATTCGCCATGATCCAATCATCTTTGAGTTGTACCAGTGAGCTTTCTATAATTGTTTTTTCTATTGCTTGTTCAGATTGTTGATATTGTGTATAGAGTTCATTTTTTGTTAATCCAGCTGGATGATCAAGTAATACATTTAGAACCCTTCTAGACACATCATTTGTAACTTGACTATAATAATTTTGGTATAGATCCTCTACTGTGTTAGGAATAAATTTTCTAAACAATTCATTTGTAATAATAATTCTTAATTTTCCATCAGTACTCACTTGAAAAAGTGGATAATTAGAATGTGCAATATTTTTCTTCTGTGTTAGAATATTATCTCTATAAAAAGATTTATGTTCTTCTGGAATATTTTTTTCCATACACTGAATAAGATAATTCGCAACATAATGAAGATAAAATAAATTCCCCTCACTTCTTTTGTAAATTTCTTGTGCAATGTTGTTGGGAACTTCAATTCCACTTTGCAAGCCAATTTCTTGTAAAATTTGAACACCTTCTTCTTGTGACAAGGAATATAATGTATCATTCGGACATATTTTTACAAAATTTTCTATAGAAAGGTTACGTTGAATACTCAATTCTTTTTCTGGGAGATGTGTTAAAAACACTATAGAAATATGACGTAAATGTAAAGAATACTTTTGTAAAGTTTTAAAAATTTTCAAAAAAGATGGTATGATTTTTCTACATTTTCTAGAAGACTTTAAGGGACTTGTATCATCATCGCTGATAAAATGTTCGATTTCTTCTAAAAAAATAACAGAATATTTGCCATTATTTTTTTCTAAGTAGTCATCAATTTTCACCAATAATTTACAAAATAATTGCACAATAACGTCTAAACTTTGTAAAACAGTGATTTCTTGTGACTCCAATTGGCGAACTAATTCTTTGATATTAGGATTTTTTTTAAATATATCTTGAACTTGTAAAATTAAAGATCTAGCAATAGTAGCAAAATATGATTTCCAATCTTTTAAACGTTCCTGATGAAAACGGAAAAGATGGTATTGAGACGCACACTGTCCTTTAATAGCACGTGAAATCATTTCAACCATTAAAGTAGGAGCAATATTAATCATAGACAGTTTTCCAAAATAAGGAAGACTTTGAATAAATGGAATAGCATCAGGCATCACTTGGTCTTTGTTATCAATGGAGAGGAAGTTAATATTTTTTACAAGGCTATAAAGAATGCTACTAGGCTCCTCATCTATATTTTTTTCTATATCTTCCCAAGTATCTATGTCTATCGTTAATAAAAAGAAAAATACTGAATTGGCTTTTTGAATTTGATAAAGGCTAGAAAGTATTGTTTGTTCTACTTTACTATTCTGTTGAATTATAAGGAAATCATCTAACATTAAAAATAAAAATAATCCACTTTCTTGCAAAATCCATTGCATTATTTGCAACATTTCAGAAAAATTTTCTATGTCAAGATATGCCTTTTTCAAAATATCACACAATGATTGAAAAGGTAGTGGGGTATTTATAAATGAAAATGATGATAGTCTGGGCGATATTTTTAAAAGTATTTCTTTCCAATTTGTTTGTTGCAAAAAAGTATTTATCGTATTGAGTTGAAATTCTGAAGATTGCACTAAATTTTCAAATTCTATCCAAAATATTTTTAAAAATCGTTCTGGCGTTCCTAATAAATCATTACAAGAGATATACATGGGAATAAGTTTTGCTATATTATTTTGGACATATTTTTGAAGATGCTTTAAAAACGTAGTTTTCCCAAGACCTGTATCCCCTTGCAGAATATAAATATTTTCGCCATAAATATTGGGATACTGGGAAAGATAATTTTGTAATATTTTATAATATTTAAATATTTTTTCCTGTTGACCTGCAAAAAAAATAGGATCTGGATTTCCAGGCGTAAATTTTGTTGTAATAACAGGTTCATTAGCCATATCTTTTCCCTTTGCTTCTATAAAAAATAGATGATATCTTTACTTTATTATATCTATATAAGAATAGAATATCAAAGATATTTTGCTTTTCATTTAAAAAAAATAAATTGATTGACATTCTATTTATTTTATGCTACTTTCAAATTCAAAAATCAAGAATCTTACTTGCAAACAAGCAAAATTTTAATAATTTTGAATAATTTTTGTATGTAAATAATCATAATTTTAATAATTTTGCTGTAAAAATAAACAAAATTTTTATAATCTTATGATGAAAACAAGCATAGTAAAAAAATTGCAAATAAGTAAGATCAGAAAAATTCATTATTTCCTCTTTTCTTGATATATCTTAATTAATCAAGATTACACTCAGTAAGGTTTTAATTATGTTTTTTATTGACGCACAAGAAAAAAGTTTATTTAAGCTTCATGGTCATGAAGAAGGATACGAAGAAAACATTGCTTTCCTTCATGAACTAGATCAATTTATCGAAAAAGAAGTTGCACCTCATGCTTATCAAAATGATGAAGAAGAAATTTTCCCCATAGAAACATTTCATAAATTAGGTGAATTAGGTTTTTACAGTATTCCCTTCCCAGAAAAATATGATGGCTTAAATTTACCTTTTACTTATTATTGTGCTGCATTGGAAAGTCTCACAAAAGCTGACGCTGGATTTGCTTTAGGAGTTGCTATTCACGGTACTGCAACTGATGGAATTCTCCATTATGCTCATGAAACCATCAAAGAAAAATATCTAGGTGACTTAATTTCTGGTAAAAAAATTGCTGCCTTTGCATTAACAGAAACAACAAGTGGTAGTGATGCCCAAACTATGAATACTACTTTCCGTTTTGATGAAACCACAAATGAATATGTATTGAATGGTACAAAATATTGGATCACAAACGGTATGTCTGCTGATGTATTTTTTGTTATGGCTCGTGGGGAAAATGACACAAAAGTCAGTGCATTTGTCATTGATAAAAATGGGAAAGGAATTTTTGAACAAAACAAAATCCATAATAAAATGGGCGTTCGCAGTTCTAATACAGCAGAACTTGTATTCCAAGATTATCGTGTTCCTGCAGAATCTCTTGTAGGTGAAATTGGTAGAGGTTTCAAATATGCTATGCGTATGTTGAATGGTGGACGAATCACGATTGGTGCATGGTCTACTGGCATTGCACAAGGAGCTTATGAAAAATTGCAAAAATATGCCCATGAACGTGAATTGTTTGGGCAATATCTTTGTGAATTAGACAATACCAAAAGAGAATTTGCTGAAATGATGATTAAAATTGCTGCAAGTCGTGAATTGTATCAAAATGCAGCGTACTATAAAGAAGACACTTCCGTTGTTGCTTTATATGCAGCTATGGCTAAAGTTTATGCTACAGAAGCTTCAGTTTACATAGGTGAACGAGTCATTGAATTAGCAGGTGGCTTTGGCTATGACAAAGAATCTAAATTAGAACGTCCTTTACGTGATGCACTCTTAGGAAGAATTGGAGAAGGTGCCAACGAAGTTTTAAAAATTATCGTTATTGGACGCATCCTCAACCAAGCTTTTGAAAAAAAACCATTGACTTTCACTTGGTAATCCACTTTTTCATTTTTAAATATACTATAACGCCTTTTTACTTGTTACGTAAAAAGGCGTTATAATATATTTAAAAATTCTTTCAAAATTTTTTAAAAGAGAGGCTATAGTGGAAATGATAAAGAAAAAACAAATTTTTTTTGAATCATGTAAGAGGCTAGTCTTCCTAAAGAACAAGTTCTGTCATTGTCTTGCATAAAAGCTATATTTATAGACATATATTGTATTACTATAGATATAGCTTTTTTTATATATTTTCAATATAGGTTGCATATTATGAATATAAAAGATTTTTTTATTATAGCACCTGAAGTGCAAGAAGCCATTCAAAAAAATAAACCAGTCGTTGCCTTAGAAAGTACAGTGATTGCACATGGATTGCCTAAACCAAAAAATATAGAAGTAGCACTAAAAATGGAACAGATTATTCGTGAAAATGGTGCTATACCTGCTACGATTGCTATTTTGAACGGGAAAGTTAAAGTTGGCTTAACAAAAAACGAATTTCAATTATTAAATGATCCTAAAATTGCTAAAGTAAGCATTCGTGATATTAGTTTACTGATTGCTGAACATGGATCTGGTGCAACTACAGTAGCAGGTACTATGTGGGCTGCACACCAAGCTGGCATTCAATTTTTTGTAACAGGAGGAATCGGTGGCGTTCACCCTGGCGATGGAATGGATTTTAGTGGTGATTTACCAGCATTGTCTACGATTCCTGTAGCAGTCATTTGTAGTGGTCCAAAATCTATTCTTGATTTGCCTCGTACAAGAGAATGGTTTGAAACTTGGGGCATTCCTGCTTTAGGATATAAAACAAATGTGCTACCAGCATTTTATACTGCCAAAACAAATATTCCCATTGACCGTCAAGTAAATACCATTGAAGAGATGGCAAACTATGTACAAGCACATCTTATGCTAAAGCGAAGTGGTATTCTCATTACAGTTCCTGTTCCCTCAGATAAAGAAGTTTCTGCCCAAGAATTCCACAATTGGCACCACCAATGCGAAGAAATCGCTGCAAAACAAAAAATTTCAGGCTCTGCTTTAACGCCTTTCATGTTAGGATATTTACGGGAATTAAGCAAAGATGCAACACTTATGGCCAATTTAGCATTATTAGAAAACAACGCACTCATTGGTGCAAAAATTGCATATGCTTACTGGACAAAATTAGGAAAGGAATCTAATGTCTAGTCATGAATTTATAGATGTGAGTACTTTTTTAAAATGTAGCGATACTGAAATCCCAAAAAATTTTCAACTAACAAATCAACAATGGCATCAAATTTCTAAAGAAGTGCAGAAAATACTAGAACAATTACAAAACAATAATCCTTCTATTAAAGATACATTGAATATAAGACAAGAAATTCAACATGGATTAGCATTGAGATTTTATCAGATCACAGAAATGGCAAAAGAAACTATTCAACGATATCGATTAGAAAAAATCGATATCGACGAATTAAGGAAAGCTGAAAAAGGACAATTTATTGTTATTACTGAGACAGGAAGTATTCATTATTTAGACATCAAATCTCGCCATATCGATTTTTTAGAATGTCGTCGCTATGAGCGTCAAAGCTATTACAATTTTAATATATCTGAAAATACACAACTCCATGCAAATTTAGACACTGACATAAAAAAATATTCTATCACAGATATGCAAGCAATTCGCATCTTAGTCACAGACGTCGGTCAATTGCAAGTTTCTAAAGGCTTCCGAGAATTAAATGGAAGTATCAATTATAAACGAATATTTAAATCTTCTAAAATCAAAGAGATATATACATCTAAAGAAATAGAAAAAGCCTCTCAAGGATTTCAAGAATTATCTAATGTTATCTGTGATATGAATCAAAGCTTTATGTTGGATTTAATGGATATTTCTGGAATTCAAGCAAATGAAATAGAAGATTCTGAGCTCTTTGCTGATTTTTCTGATCATTTTGTTCATTTACAAGAAACTTATTCAAAATTAAAAAAACAGTCTTAATATAAAATATAATTTCAAATAACATTTGAATAGATTTAATGGATATTTCTGGAATTCAAGTAAATGAAATAGAAGATTCTAAACTCTTTGCTGATTTTTCTGATCATTTTGTTCATTTACAAGAAACTTATTCAAAGTCAAACAATAGTCTTAATATAAAGTATAATTCCAAATAACATTTGGATTTTGAGGAGATACAATAATATTAGATACCTCAGGATCGCAAAGTAATTTTGGAATTTTTTCTTGTTTATTTTGTTGTAAAAGCACGATAGAATTTTTCATCCACCAAAATTGATGTTGAAATTGCAACATCCAAGCATATAAAATTCGTTGATTTTTTACTTCTTGATATGCAATGGCTCGTAAAGTAGATAATCGCCCAACATAATGTAACAGAGTATAGGAAGTATCCTTTTTCCAAGGAACTAAATTAGAATTAGGTTGAATCATTGTATCTAAAATATTTTGTAGAGGCGGTAGTGGAAAATAACAAACAATATGTTCTGGACCTACTAAAATAGCAGAATAAACACCTGGGATCATATCAGAAATAGTGAATTGATTTTCTCGTATAGACGTAGAAAAAATAGTGCCATATTCATTATGAATAGCATAAATATAAGTAAATGGGCTATAAGGTTGAATTACCCCTGATAACGTCAAAATAGGCTTTTGTATAGTATCTTGTTCATGAAAACAAACTCTTTGAACATACGGTTTTACTTCTGTTTTTGGATATTTTATTTTATCATCTAAAACAAAAGAATGTTTTAATTTTTTTTGATATACAGTAATTCGAAAATTTGTAGTAACCCAATGACTTTCTTTTTGTTTTGTATAAATATTATAAATAAAAAATTTTTCTATTCTTTTATGATCTGGATTAAAATACTGCTCTTTTATCATAGTACAATATGTTTGAATTTCTAATATATCAGTCGATGAAATTTTATATTTTTTATTAGAAAATAAATTTCTTACACGAATAGAATTTTGAATATAAATCTTTCCTTTATATTCTTTTCCATCTGATACTTCTACTCGTCCTGGGATATATTCTGCATATACAAACAATGAAAAAAGAAAAACATAAAAAAAGAAAAATTTCATATATTTTCCTAAAATAATTATAAAATAATATAAATCTAAAAAGACAACAAGGATATTTTCTGTCTAATAAAAAAGACAACAAATATATTTTTATTTTGCTGTCTTTTTTATTATTTTCAAATTTTTTTTAATTTAAAACCAATATAGGCAATCCTAAAGTACTATGGTATTGTTGATATACTTGACAAGGCAGTTGTAAAATATAATGCGTTTCATTTATTGTTGTCAACCAATGCATCATTTTTTCAAAATTTTCTTTAGACATAGCAGTACATCCTGCTGTAGGTGAATTTTCATTTTTCCACAAATGAATAAAAATACAACTACCAAAATAAGGCAATGTATTATGCATATTATGTTGAATAATCAGTAACCGTGAATAAAGATCATCTTGTCTTTTCATGGTTTCACATGAATCCCAGTCTTTATCTTGGATCGTTGCTGCATCAAAAACTTGATTATAATATTTTGACTTACTATCATCAACTCCTACCCAAGTTTCCGTCAATTCAGTATACTTCCAAGAATAAGAATGAGAAGGCATAAAATCATATCCAAACATATAAGGTTCTATTTCAAATAATCCTGCTGGTGATTTCCCATCTCCTTCTCGTTTTTTACTAGGCATTTCAAACGGTAAAGAAATTCCACGCCCCCAAGCTAGTCCTGTACGACCTATAGTAACTGGAAAAGATAAATGAATTTTCCATACATTATTTTGTTTTTCTAAACAAAATAATATACCTTTATATTCGTTTTCATTGGGAGTTAAAACTACCATGACTTTATTTTTTATGGGCATAGCCAATACCATAGAAGAATATAACAAAAAAATAAAAAATATTTGACGTTTCAATGCATTTTTTCCTTTACTTCTTGAACTTTAAGAATCAAAGTTTCTATGGATACAGGTTTTTCTAAAATACAATAGCCTTTTGCAACAAATTCTTCTACTTCTTTTTCATTATGAGAATATGGTGTTAAAAGAATGATAGGGATATCTTCAGAAATATGAAAAATATTTTCAATTTCTTGAATAACAAGATTCATATTTGATAAAGATGGAACATCTAAAATTATAATTCCTGTTGCATCAAAACGTATTTTTTCTAGTAAAGATTCTATATCATAGAATAAAATGGTTGTAAATTTTCTTCTTTGCAAAAGATTTGCTAAACCAGAACCAGAATGTTGTTCTGCACTATAAATAAATAGCGGATGCACGTTTTAACTCCCTATTAAAAAAGGCGATAAAGTAGATAAAGCGTTGCAAGACCTATGCCACCCCAGAGAAGAAGATCAAACGGATTCCAAGTTTCACTTGATTTTTCTGTATCGCTAAATAAAACTCCCAATGTACTTTTTTGTGATGGTTTTTCTATATTATAAAATTTTCGTAGCGTTTCTAAATTTGAGGTTGGCACATTTTGAGGCGTTATAGTATTCGATGTTTCTACATTTTCTTGAGGAACTTCTTCATGATGAGGCGAAGTACAAACTTTTGTTGTTTCTATAGGAGGATTCATTGTCTGCGAAGATAATGCTGTATTAAAAGGTCTTGCAGTAGGTGAATAAGAAGATTTTATTTTATGTTGTAATTTAGTTGTTTCCACTTCCATGTTGTTTTTTACATTATCTCTTCTACTAGGAACTGGTGCTGGTGCTACTTTAGCAGGCTTTGCCATATTTTCATAAGAGGGACGAACTTTTAAAGCTGCATTGACATTTTGATGCAATGTATCTGTGGTTGGTCTTAGATTACTACGCAATATAGTTGCTTTAGGCGTTGCCATTTGAATCCTAGCTGGTGTGCGAGAAATATCTGTATTTGTAGTAGTATGACGCAACTGAATAGGAGGATATTCATGTATTTGTTCTATAACTTGAATACTATTTTGCCTTTCTAAATTTTGCCTTTCTATAGTAGAAATATTATCTTGTAACAAAGAATCTGTCTTTGTTTTATCAAAATAATGAGATAAAGCTTGACTCATAGTTTTTGCAGAGTCAAACCGTTTTTTAGGTTCTTTTTGCAAAGCTGTCATGCAAATATTTTCTAAATAAGCAGGAACATTGATAGAAAAGCGGCTTAGTGGTGGGACTGGAGAATATAAAATTCGATGAAGTAACATTTGTTGATCATCATGATTAAAAGGTGGCGTACCAACAAGCATCTCATATAGCACAACACCTAAAGAATAGATATCTGTACTTGGAGTCAATGGCAACGATTGAATTTGTTCTGGACTCATGTACATCGGCGTTCCCATAACCGTAGAAGGTTGTGTGAGTGCTACTGTTTCTAAAACAGATCGTGCCAATCCAAAATCTGCAAGTTTAACATGGTCATTTCTAGTAAGTAAAATATTGTCTGGCTTTATATCTCGATGAATAATCCCTTGGTCATGGGCATGTTGCAAACCATCTGCAATTTGAATTGCAATTTGTACTTTTTGACGAATAGAAGTAATGCTAGGAAACCGATCTGCTAATGTTTGCCCTTCTACATATTCCATAGCAATATAAGGATTTGAAAATTCTTCCCCTACATCATAAATAGTTACAATGTTGGGATGATTCATAACAGCAATAGCTTTTGCTTCACGGTAAAAACGTTGACGAGCAATAGAATCTAATCTAGGATGTAAAACTTTAATAGCAGCAAAACGTCCTAATTCTTGGTGTTCTGCTTTATATACAGTGGCGAACGTTCCTGCTCCTATTTTATTCAATACTTTATATTTTCCAAAATATCCTAAAGAAGTTTTACGAACACTTGCTGTTGCTTTTTCTAAGGGTTGTTCTAATACAGTTTTACACGAACTGCAAAATTCAATGGCTTCATCCCCTGTTAACAGATTCACAGACTTACATTTTGTACATAGACAAGCATTTTTCTTTTGTTCCATCAGTTTAGAAATATCTGATGTTTCTAATAATCCACTATCTGTTAACGCAAAAATTAATTGTTTTTCAGGATGTTCTATAATAACTTGTTTAATTTGTTCTTCTGTGAGTAAATTTGTTTTCAAGCATAATTGTATTATTAACCATTCATCTTGATTAAATTTTTTAAAATCGTGAAGACTCATATACTTCCACCTTTTTGCTTTTTCCATAAGAAAGAATGCTTATAGTCAATGTTATAAACTACTGCTTTTTCCTATGGGCAATGATGCTCATAGTCCATGTTAAAAACTATGATTGATTTGTTTCCTTTGAAAAAGAATTGAGCCATTCTAGCAATTTATCTTGTAATTCACCACGACTTGGTTCATTAAAAACTTCATGATAAGCATCACGAACAAGATACAAATCTTTTCTTTTAGCTGGAATCATTTGGAAAAAAAGTTTACTACCTTCTACATCACAGATATTATCATTCTCACCATGAAAAATTAAAGTAGGTATTTCAATTTTAGAAGCTGCTACAGGTACCTTTGGCAATATTTTAAATATCTGTGCTAACCAAGAAATATTAACCTTATGCAACACCAAAGGATCTGTTAAATATTCTTCCACAACTTCCATATCATGACATAAATCTTGTGCATTAATAAGATTAGGTAATTCCCAAGATTTTGTAATCATTCCAAAAAATTTAATAAACAATTTTTTCGAATAAGAAACCTTTTGTTTTAAAATAAAAAATGGTCCCGATAAAATTAAACTTTTTACGGAACAACGACCCCATGCACAAAACATAGTGGCAATCAATCCACCTAAACTATGACCAAAAAGAAAAGGAACGTCTATATGTCGATATACTTTTAAAAATGAGTAAAAATTTGCAATGTCCATGAGATAATCTTCAAATTTATTAATATATCCACGGACACCTCCTGAGCGACCATGTCCTGACAAATCTAACATATAGAAATGATAACCTGCTTTTGCCATCTGACTACCTAAAATTTCATATCTTCCACTATGTTCAAATGCACCATGGATCGCAAGAATATCACCTTTTTTAGGAGCATTTGTATAAAAACGTCGATAAAATAGCCAACGATTTTCAGAAGGGAAAAAACCTTCTGCTTGAATCAAATTATTATCTTCTACCATAATAACCCCTATTCCTTGGGTACAGGCTGACACTCCTAAAAAAAGGCAGTCCTGTGTCTAAAACTTTATTTTTCTTTTAAATATATTCACTATAATCTATTATAAATGCCATTTTATATAATTCAATCATTTTATGCAAAAAGCAAAAAAAATTCCTATTCTATTATTTTCTATCATTCAGATTCTATCAATGGTAATTTTTTTTTTATTAAATTATATAATATATAAATTTTATAAAATAACTCTTATTTCAATGACCAAGTACTATTGTTCCAGACGCCTTGTTATTTTTACAAACAAACTTTTTATTAAATAAATATAGCTTGTTATTTTTTCATAATAACAAAAAATTATTATAACATAATATGTTATAAAATAAAATATATAATAGAAATAACAAAGATGCAGAAACAACTTCACTTGAGATTGTTTCTGCATCTTTTGTTATTTAAAATAATATATTATTATGTTGCAATGACTCGCCCTTTGAGTACTCGGCTTGTATTTTGTATTTTAACCATAATAGCAGGACGGAGTTCTCGAATAACAGTTCCTGGGCTTGTTCCTTGTTTTGGTTTGATAATAATATTTCCAATATATTGATTGATGGAAGCCAATGTATCTGCACCAGGTGCAAAATCTCGTATGTGAAGTTTTAAATTTTTACGCATAATCGGTCGCCATGATTGTAGTCGATTACGCATTTTATCGAAAATCGAACATGAACTAGGCCTATTGTCATCGTGAAATAAAGACCAGAAACATTCTTCAATACGCCAATAATCTGTTGCAATGCGATATAAGTTTTCATCTTCTTTTTGTATGGTAGATTCTAGAACTTCACTTCGTCTCATGAGTTCTGCCATAACATTATCGCAACTTTCTTCTAATGTTTCTACTTTATTCTTATTGACGCCTTCTATTCCAGCGAATGTATTGTTTTGTAGCTTAATATGTTCTAAAAGAATTTCAATTTCACCAAAAATCCCTCTCCAATGACTAGGAAGTTCTTTCCTAGGATGTGTATTAGGAAAGTTGACATCAGATGGATAATTAACTACCCAAATAGGGTCTTGAAGGATTTCATCGCCACAATTTAATCCAGGACAGATTAATTCATTTTCAATGGCATTAATTCTTGTACGGCAAGTATAAATAATTCTGCCACTTACATGTTCTGCATCCCAACTTCCAGGATGTACGTAATAATCTTGTTCGCGGAATAAATTTAATATTTCAGCCCATAATGTATCGTATTTTGTAATAATTGATGCTTGATTATCAAAGCTATTGCTTAGAACATTATGTCGCAAACCTGCCATGGATTGTATGATTTTATATACAGATTCTGGAGAGTCCATTTCAAGTTCTGGAAGTTTTAACCATGAGTCGGAGGTAGAGTTCCAATCGTAAATCAATTTTCCTATAGGACTTCTCTGTACTACTAGTTCTGGTGAAGAACTTGAGGGAGTTTGTGGCTTGGAAGATGTAACTGTTTTTGGTGGACTGGGGTAAGTAGAAATAGAAAGATTGGGATTACTTGTGTCAATGGCATCAATAAATTCTTCGCAGCCACTATCCGCAAACTCATCTTCCCATTCCTCTTCTTCTCTTTCTATTGCTCCTGATAGTATTTCGTCTAATATTTCTTGAACGTTTTTACCTGCTTCTTGGCTTTCAGAAAAAGAAGATTGTTTAAATAGGACGCATGCTTCGCGCAATGCTTTTAATAAGGAACAAAGCAAAGTGACTTTATCCGTTTCCGGAGTATTGATCAACGTTTGCAATTGTGATTCCAAAGAAGAGTAAGATGTCACAGAATACTGCTCCTAATAAACTTTTCTTGCTAATATAATATAACTTATTTTATAATAAACGTCATTTGTATCTGGCACTAGTTATTTAATGTTGACCACAAAAGGGATCAAATTGAGAATCAACTTTTTGAGGCACATAATCTATGTCTGCCCATATTTTAATATCATAGACTGTGGACAAAAGCAATAAAATTCGTCCTGTCTCGTCGCAGGCTAAAGAAACTTCTTCTACATTTTCATTTGATAAATAGAAATGGGAAATCAATGCTGGCTCTTTGTTCGATGTGTTCTCTAAGTTTTCAATATAAAAATCATACATCTCTCGAATAGGGAGAGGTTCACTAAGAACGCATCGTTGTTTTGTTCCATCTGGATATTCTATCGTATCAATCATTCTTGTACCTTCTAGTAGAATATTGCGACGGTTAAATAATTCTTGATTACTAATGTTTTTCCGTATAATAACATAGCCATATTCATCTTCTTCTACAATATTACATGCTGGTAATTTATAGCTATGATCTTCTAAAAAATCAATTGCCAATATATTTTTTGGCCCACGTGGTACAAAGAAAGCTCGTGTGAAAAGTTCAGCATCTGTTTCAAAGCCAACTAAATATTGTTCACGAAATTTTCTAAAATCGTTAATTCCACTTTTTTGAAAAACTGCTTCTGAATTAATCAGACCAAGGTATTGAGGAGTTGCTCCTTCAAAATCTAAGCGATAAATCCAAAATTTTTCTTGCACAGGACGTAAATCATGCATAGGAGTTCTGGCTACTGGTTTTCCATCTACAAAAGATTTTCGATTAAGTTCTTGTCCATGATCAAAAATTTCAACCATAGCCACTAAAGAATCATATACTAATCGACAAGCAAGATGAGTAAATAAATTTTCTACAACTAATTCAACTTGATCATATCCCTCGCGTAGCATCTGCCGTGTTTTTTCATGCAAGGGATCTAGGCGAATAGATTGTAAATATCGACCGATACAAGCCCCCATGGCAACTGATGTTTTAGCTAAAGCAGGATCAAAAACAACGTTGGCTAAATTAAAATCAAACAATCCCTCGCTTTTAAAAAACATATCTCTTGCAATATGCTGTACGATCTTTAAATTACAAGACAAGCCAGATAAAATCAATCGATCAAGTTTATCAACAAAATTATGGCATCTCAAACGTGCTTGTGCCAGATGGATGGCTGGACTTAAGGATTCTAGAATTACTTTTTCAGAAAATTTACACAATTCTTCTTGCGTGATAGTAATTTTTAAATCATCGGAAGAAAGCGTACTTTCTACTACCCATGGGTAAGTTAATACAACAATCCGCCATAAAGGACTTTGTTCTACCACTGCTGATTCTAACCATTCACGTCCAAGACCACTACCTGAAAATGTAGCAACAGGAGTTCCCAATCGTTTTTTGCATTCTTCTGTCAGATCCCATAATGTAAAAAAATTGGGAGTGCACGTTGAGTCTGTTTCAAAAATAGTAGGAACTACAACATTAATGATAGAATGGTTCAATTCTTCAAATTTTCGAATATTTTGAGCTGGAGCATACGTCCAACCTAATAAGGAACCACTTTGATATTTTCCATCTTTTCCTAAAAATTCATCGGGCAACCTATTCATTAAATTATCTAAAGGAGAACCTCCTGGTGGTTCTAATTCTTCATTGGCAATCAAAGTGAGAATTCTATCGGCTAATTTCGTTTTTACTAAACGAAATAGCCATAATGTTAGTAGATCGCCTCCAATATAGCGATGCCCTGTTGCACCGAGCAAGCGGGGAGTAATACGATAGTAGCAACCTTCTGCTTTTGTTTTATCTAATGGTTCAAAAATAGGTAATTCTTCATAAATGAGTTGAAGGAGGGCAATATCTGTAGTTCCACCACCTAAATCATATAACAAAATATTTTGATAAGAACGTCCGTGGCGATCTTTTCGGCAACGTGCCATTAGACCATTGATTCCACAAACAGGATTTGCACAAATAGTATGCCAAATATAGTAAATAGCAGACGCAGTTCCTTCATCAAATCGAGTGTCAATTGATTGAATTTCTAAATCATGGATCATTTCACGTAATCTGCGACGCAACGAGGCAGGATACGTTGTGGGAAACGTAACAACTAATGTATTAATTTTATCTGCATATTGCAATTGCTGTTTTTTTGATCGTTTTTTTATATCGTCTAAAGCTCGTTCAATCAGTTTTTTATATGTTAATCGACATAGTACATCTGGTAAAAAACTAACAGGTGCTGCATCGGACTCTGATGGGAATAAAGAAATTGTTTTTTCTTGCCCGAAATATCGTTTCATAGACAGGGCAAATTGATTAATATCAGCCTCACGCAATGCTGCACTTCGCATTAAAAGGTGAACTCGTATTCCCATTTCTATAATGGTTTCTAACTCTAATTTATCTTGGTCTGCTGTGGCTGGTGCTGAAACAATTTGTAAAGCACTAGAAATCGGTCCACTCCCAGCATTAGAATCCAACTCTAAAATAAAATAGCGTTGCGATGTCAAAATATTAGAATAAATACTTTGTTCAAAGCCTTTTGTAATTTCTAAAATAATATTGCTAATACAATCCCAATTTTTCTCGTCTGGATCACTTGCAGCAAAATTTTTTAATGCATTTTGCAAGAACTGAACTTTACTATCTTTTGTAATTTTTTGCAATTTTTCCCAAAGATCTACAGAAAAACTTCCTGATGTGGGCATATATTCATCAAATACTGTTTGTATAAGTTCTTCTATATATAAATCTTCTGTATTTTTTTGACTAGTAGATAAATGTTTAATAAGCCATGCATCAAACCATTGGAATAAAGAATTCCATTGCTCATGTGTTAAATTATTTTTAATTTCTTCCGCAGCATATAAAGGATCTCGAACTACAACAACAGAATTAGTTGTTCCAAAATCAATGGCCATAATTCCAGAATATAGTTTCAAACTTTCTTTTTCTAATGCTTGTTTTTCTTCTAATGATTCTGATTGTAAGGACTGATTTTTTTGTTGAGCTAATTCTCTATTTTTTAAAGAATTTAACAAATTTTGCCAAGATAAAACTGAATTTTCATTTAAAACAATAGTTTGTTCATGATTTTCTTCAGGTTGAATTGCAGCAAGATGTGGTAAAGAGATATAATTCTCTTGGTTTTCAAGTAAACTCAGATCTTGTTCAGATTCTAAAAAACGCAATGTTTGATAACATTTTAGGTGAAATGCTTCACCACTAGAAGTTTCTTTTTTTAATATTTTAATCACAATAGGAACATCTAGGGGTAATGGATGCTCTGGCAAAGGTGAAAAACTGGAGATAGGTTTTAAAGGAACAGAAAGAATAAAAAAATCTTCCTGCGACTGAATAGATAAATGAGAAATGTCTAAAATTTGTATTAAAATTTCACGAACTCGAGACTTTAATTCTTGAGAATGATGTTTCCATTTTCCAGTAAAAGCATACTTGATAGTTATATCTTTTTTGGAAATAGAATCTTGCGAACAATATAAAATATAGCGTAATTCGCCAGAGCTTTGTGATGGAGGAATAGATATAATAGGGGTTTCTGGATAAAATTGCATAGTATACCCTAATTGCTAAATTAGGCAATGGTTGTACATTTAACTAAATTTGCTCTAATTGCTAGGCAAACTAGCAATTAGAGTATATTATGTTTTACAATAGTCTAAGAATGGTAAGAAAAATTCTTACCATTCTTCAAAATCTTCTGAATCTTCGTTTTCTTCTGGTTCTGTATATGTTGCGGGTCTTGGTACATCTTTTGCTTGTAGACCTTCTACAGGTCTTCTTGCAGGTGCTGGTTTGGGAGTTGTTCGCATAGCAACAGGTGTTGGTTCAGGAATTGGTTCTGGTTCTGAATATGGTTCTGGTTCAGATTCTGGAGTTACAAAAGATTCTTCTTCGTTATCCTCAGATAATGTTAGATCAGCATCATCATCATCAAAAGAAACAACTTTTGGCATGGGAATTGGTACTGATGCTGCTCCTGGCACGCCATCTTGTGATTTAACATTTTCAACAGCAATTCGAACGACTTGTCCGACAGATTCCCATGTACTACCAGATTCTGCTAAAGCAACAGAACCCAAAAAGTCTGGATTATTCAATGCACTACGAACAAGAGGTAGAATTTCAGCACGCAACACTTCATTACAAAAGAAAGATTCAAATTCGCTTTCTGCTGCTGCAACTAATCTAGATAATCTATCGCGATATGTTTTAAGCAATTGAACTTGAATACGAATAATCAATGCTAAATTCCAAAAGCAAGGTTTAGAGCCATCATATGGATAAGATAAATTTTCAATGGCTTCTACTTCGTCTTCAATTCTTTCTAAAACAGCGGGAATAATAACTTCTTCGCCTAATTTAGAAGGTTCCCAAACATCCAATAAAGGCATTGCTTCATCCATAGTTGTAAATTGTTCATGTGCAACCATAGATTTAAAATGAGAAATAGCATCACAATAATCAGGATGTTTTTCAAAGCGTTGTAAACTACCAAGCATAGCTTTGCCAATACCTTCTAGAGTTTGTTGTGTCAAAATTTGAGCAGTGCTACGGAAACGTTCATCAAATGCTTTAAATTCAGTAGGAACTTCACAACCTTGTTTTTTGAGCTTTTCATAACGAGAAAATTTCTTCACAGGCTTATTTGTTGCTCTTTGACTAGTTGTTTTATTCATGCCCTGATTTAAAATAGCAAACCATTCTGGCCAACTCATAATCTTAGATGCAATTTCATTTTCAATTGTTTCCCATAATGGAATATATTTATCCATGCCTTTGATTTGTAGTTTTTTATAATCGCTACTTCCTCCAGGCAATGTATCAGCTACAGCTAATTCAAGGACTCGATAAAATTCTTGAGCTGCAAAACTCACTTCTGGATTAATGGGACCATTTTCACCAGATGCTCGTAAAGGTGGTGCAATTTCATCTAAAATATGGTATGCATTGCGAATTTCTCGTAAAGCATCTTCTCGGATGAGTTTTTCACCACGAACACTTGCAAATTGTACAATATCATGTCGCAAAGAAGGAATTCCACCACCTTCTAGATAGCGAATCAAACCACTTTTCATAATTTCATGGTCACGAAGTGAACTACCTTTATTAACTTGATGGATGAGATTTCTAAAATCTTCTTGGCAACGTTTATATAATGTATATGCTGCTTGCCGTTTATTATCATTAAACCATTGAGCATTCCCAAAATTCCAATTGGGACGTTTGCTTTTTTCTTCAAATAAATAACAAAGAGCTGAACAAACATATAAATTTATTTTTTTCTGACCAGCTAACAAGTTCTTTGCTGGAATTAAAATATTACAAAAACCAACAGTTGTGCCTTGTTCTTGGTTAGAATAATATGTTTCTACTGTTCGACCGCTTGGCATGGGATGAAACTCATCAAAACGGTTTACAGCAACCATAGTACGTTCTGATGTCAACTTTCCTGCTTTTTGAAATAGAGTAGCCATCACAGATGCACCAGAAGTTCCAGGATTGGAGCCGTTAAATACAACAACGACCGCATGAGCATCACGAATTTCACTCATACATAAATATGTATCACGAGCATTACTACTTTCTGCACCTAAACCTGGAAAATCTAAAAAAGCCAATGTATTGCAAGATTTTATATCGGTTACACCAAAAGGAACAGCCCATGCACTTATATCAACTACAACTCTTCGCATCATGGGGAAAACAGATTTTAAATTGCCAGAAGTAATTTTATCAAAAACTTTTGGGCCTGAACTTCGCTCATACGTTTCTTTAATACTATTGTAAATTGTCTGAATTCCTTTATTTAAATCCATATGACCACTAAGTGTCAAAGCAACAGGAATTAAATCCATAGTTAAAGAACACATATGTCTTTCTTACCGAATAAACAAA
>JAGOMP010000032.1:17649-29976 GCA_017993505.1 Planctomycetota bacterium | reverse complement strand
GAGTAAATTCATCCCCAGAGTAAATTCATCCCCAGAGTAAATTCATCCCCAGAGTAAATTCATCCCCAGAGCAATTTCATCCCCAGAGTAAATTCATCCCCAGAGCAATTTCATCCCCAGAGCAATTTCATCCCCAGAGCAAATTCCACCCCAAAGTAAATTCATCCCCAGAGTAAATTCATCCCCAGAGTAAATTTCCTCCCAAAAGTAATTTTGCCTTTCCAGAGTAACTTTCCCTCCCCAGAGTAATTTTGCTTCCTAGAGTATATAATAAAAAAAGCGTTGCAAAAGCATGTATATAATAAAAATAGAGACTACACTTTGTAGTCTCTATCAAATTTTTTTAAAAAGGAGGCCTATTATGACCTCAAAAATACGTATTACCTATATTCTATTATAGAACATTTATATGAAAAAAACAATTATTATTTTTATTTTATTTTTATTGCCTCTGAGTAAGTTTGCCCACAAAAAAAGGAGGCCTTTTAGATCCACCAGTAATTGTATTCTGAGGAGGTCTATTAAAATCTCCAGTAGTTGTATTTATTTGTATATATATTTTATTTTTATTGCCTCTGAGTAAGTTTGCCCACAAAAAAAGGAGGCCTTTTAGGTCCTCCAGTAGTTGTATTCTGAGGAGGTCTATTAAAACCTCCAGTAGTTGTATTTATTTGTATATATATTATAGAACATTTATATGAAAAAAACAATTATTATTTTTATTTTATTTTTATTGCCTCTGAGTAAGTAGACTTACTCAGAGGCACGTATTTTTACGTATTTTAACGACTTTTTACATATTTCTACGCATTTTTCCCAAAAATAAATGTAAAATTTTTACACTGGGGAGAAAAAATTTTACATTTGCCTCCCCAGAGTAAATTTGCCTCCCTAGAATAAATTTGCTCTTCAGTGTAAATTTACCTCCCCTGAGTAAAATACACCAAGCAGGGAAAGGAAAAATATGAGGACATAAAAAAATAGTCTTATTGGATAAGACTATTTTTTGTACAAGTACTTTTTCTCAAAGCAATATTTTCCCAAAGTAGTTTAGTAAGTAGTTGCCCCGAATAAGTTATCTAACTATTTCTATAGCAATGCGTGTTCGGATGCATTCATTTTTGTTGACTGTAGCTTCAAGATAGTAGTCACCAAGTTCGTTTCCTGCTGTGTAGGTGAGTGTACGAGGATTGAAAGTACCACCTGTTATTTCCCATTCTGGTTGAAGGTGGACGGGATTGTTAAAGTCATCAGTGAGGTTGTATTGAAATTGAACAGATTCTCCAGGACGTAGTTGTACGATGTTGGGAGTGATGTTGATCCAATATAAGTTATGGATGGGTGTGTCATGAGGAATAATAGCAACAATGGCTTGTGCCTCATGTTCGCCACTTTTTAATGTAAGTGTAACTTGACAAGGGCGAGCTCCTGCTGTGTATACACTATTAGCGTCCATGATTCCTCCTCGGTAGGTCCACCTTAGTTCTGCAGAGGCTTGATTACCGTATTTGTCTTTAGCTATGATTTTGAATGGTTGTTTTTCACCAGGGTGAATTCTGACTTTTTCTGGCTCAATTTTTAGTGTTGCTAGTTTCCCTCTATCTTGATATTGTTGTTGTTGCTGTGCTTCGTACTGAGGATTATGGATTCTTATTCTAGCTCGTGCTTCAAGTTTTTTATCTGTGATAATGCTATAGTAGTATGTTCCTGGTTTTTGTCCTGCTGTATAGATTTTTCCATCTGGACTGATTTGTCCGCCTGTGACTTTGACAGAGTATTTTCCAATGTTTGTTTGTTTGTTGTATACATCATATGCTGTGACTGTGAAGTGTTGTTGTTCATTGGGGCTTAGTTGTACATCATAAGGTGTGATTTCAATGTATACAGGCTCTGTTTCTTTAGTACATCGAAATAAGCAGGAGTCTTCAGGAGCATTGGGATCGCGTCGGATTTGAATTTCAGCAAATTCTGATTCGCCAGTGGGAAGTGTGACTACAAATTTATATTCTCCAGGTACATCACCTGCCGTGAATGTGGCTCCATCTTCTTTTAGGTCGCCGCCTTCGACTTCAATTCCATATTGTGTAGAAATGATTTTATTGTATTGGTCTGTGATTTTGACGGTAAATTTACAAGTTTGATTGGGCATGAGAGATACCCACTTTGGTTCGATAAAAATATGTCGTTTGATGGGTTGACTAGAAGAATATTGTGTAGAACTACTGTATCTATTTTCATATTGTTTTTGTTCGTAATCTTGTATGTTTTGTCTGTCTCTATTATAATCTCTGTCGCTATATCGGGCATGTTCGTAATCACGATTTTGTTCATTAATTTCTCGCTGATTTTCACCAACATATGTTCGAGTATTTTGGTTTTTGTATCGATCTATGGCATTATCGTAGTTCTGTACCTGTTGGTTGGACGTGTTTTTATCTTGGATAATGATGTGAGCTCTATTAGTAATGCCTTCTTTTGTAGATACTTCTAAGTAGTATTCACCTGGCTGTTCGCCAGCTGTATATTCTACTTGGCCAGGACCATCTGCTAAAACAACGTTTCCACCAGAGAATCGAATTCCCATTGCAACTCCCATAGGATCGCCATAATTATCATATGCAGCCATTTGAAAAATCATTTTTTGATTTGGTTGTAAAGTGATTTTATTTGGTATGATTTCTAGCCGCATGAGTTTTCGTTGCACTAGTTCTGGTTGGTCTGAGATGATTTTGATTTTTGCTTTAGCAGATATGCCTGTTGTAGGAAGAGTAGCAACAATTTCGTAGTCTCCTGGTCTGGAACCTGCGGTATAGTAGCCATTCCAAGTGAGTGTGCCACCACTATATTGCCATTGGAATGCAGCTGGGACTTCAAAACCACGAGCGTCAAGACCAATAAATTGAAAATGAATTCTTTCTCCTGTTTTTATTGTGACTTGTTCGGGAATAATTTTGATTCGAACTATGGTGTAGTCAGAATCAGGTGTAACCTGTGCAAAAAGGGGAGTGAGGAGTAGTAAGAAGATAAGAATATGCTTCATGTGTTTCTCCTTGTATGAAGTATTTTTTTATTTGGTATGAGTTTATAAATACATTGATTATATCATATAGCATGATAAAATAAAATAGTTTTTCCCTCGTTTTTATATAAGATAGAAAGCTATAGCAAGGAAGAAAAATGAAAAAAATTATGATTATGGGAATTGCTTTTTTAGCTGCTTTTTTAGAACAATTGTTTCATGAGTCAGTTCATGCTTTAGTAGCATTGCTTGTCCAAGCTGATGTTCATCAATTTCATTTTTTTGCTGTTGATATTTCATTACCATCTACATTGAATCATGAAATATGGCGTGCTTGTTGTATTCATGGTAGTGCTTCTTTGGCTAATATTGTTTGTTTTTTTATTTTTTGGTGGCTTTTTAGTTTGTGTTTACATAGGCGTTGGTTAGCTTTGTTTTTCTTTTATTTTGCAAGTTTTTCATTGTTTTCTGGATTTGGTTATTTATTTTTTGATGCAGTTGTTATAAATGAACATTCTGTAGGTGATTGGTCACAAGTGTTATTGTTATTAGGGAATCCTCTTTGGTTGCGAATTATTTTGTTTGTGATTGGTTCTGCTGGGATTGTTTGGGGTTATTTTTGGATGGGCAAACATGCTCAATATTTTCAAATTCAGGGTTTGTCTAAAAAACAAAGTGGATTTGTATTGTGTGTTGGTGCATATTTGTTTGTGAATATAATATTTACTGCTCTATCTGTATTCCATCCTTTAGGTAATGTAGGAATTATGGTCGTGATATTTAAAAGCTGGCTCGGATTTAGTGGTTTTTTTTGGGCATTTTTTATTCAATATATTTGTAGAGATTTACCACAACCAAAATATTCTTTTATTTTATAATTTTAATTTAATTTTTATATCTTTTATTTTATAATTCATGTATTATCTTTTATTTTGATAATTCAATTTATATATCTTTTATTTGATAACTCAATGTATATGACTTTTATTTGATAACTCAATTTATATATCTTTTTACTAAATTTTTATGTCTTTTATTTTATAATTCAATGTATATGCCTTTTATTTGATAACTCAATTTATATATCTTTTTACTAGATTTCTATATCTTTTTATGGTATATTTTATATATTATTTTATATTATTTTTTTACGTTCCCTTTATAAAAATGAAAAATATTTCAAGGATAAAAATGTATGTGGAAAGCAATTTTTACAATGCTTTTAGCAACAGTGATTATTTCTATTGGAAATGGTTTTTTGAGCAAAAGCATGAAAGAATTATCGCAAATAGAACTCCTAGGAAGTTTTTGGAGTAATGTATTTTGTTATTTAGGTGCAGTAGTTCGAAATCCTTTATTTATTGTTGGTGGATTATGCCATGCAGCATTTTTTGGACTTATGCTAGCAGCACTTTCTTGGGGAGATCTAAGTGTAGTGTTTCCTATAGGTGCGTTTTCCTACATTTTTACTGCCTTGATGGCAAAGTTTTATTTACATGAAGATGTAAATTTTTTACGTTGGGTGGGAACGTTTGTTATTATTGCAGGCGTCTTTATTTTACTTATAGGTGAAGCTCGTGATGAAATCGCACGCAATAAGGACAAGGAAGATAACTCAACTTTTTTAGAAAATTCGTAATTTTAGAAACGTAAAGGATTATAATGAAAAAAGAAAAAGCTTTAGAAAATACGATTCAACGTTGCCGTGAACGCAACATTATTATCCCTACTTATAAACAGATGAGAAATCCAGAATTAGTGCCAGAAAAGATTAAGGATAAATTAAAAAATATTAGTCTTTGGGACATCAATCCCCTAAATTTATTTCGTATTACTTGGAAAAATGAACCAGTTCCTACAGGTGGCGGATTTGGAAATGTAAATTTTATTGAATTTCCTAGTGAATTGACTGGTGTAAAAGCTCGTATTTTCATGTTGCTTGGTAAATTTTTTCCAACTGGTGCCCACAAAGTTGGTGCGTCTTTTGGTCCCATTGTCACTCGTTTAGTTTCTGGTGAATTTGATCCAACTTGCCAAAAAGCATTGTGGCCATCTACAGGCAATTATTGTCGTGGTGGTGCTTATGTTTCTCGTCTTTTAGGTTGCGATTCCATTGCAATTCTTCCAGAAGAAGTGTCTATAGAACGTTTTGAATGGTTAAAAAAAGTGGGGGCAGAAATTTTCGCAACTAAAGGTGGCGAAAGTAATGTCAAAGAAATTTATGATAAAGTCAAAGAATTGGAAGAAGAACGTGCAGATGAAGTTGTGAATATGAACCAATTCTCTGAAATTGTAAATCCTATGTGGCATTATGCAGTCACAGGTGCTGCTATGGATGAAGTTTTCCATCAACAAAAACGTGAAAAAGATAGATTAACTGCTGTTTTTTTAACACAAGGTTCTGCAGGAACTCTAGGTTGCACAGATTATCTTCGTGAACGTTACCCAGGTATTACAATATGTTCTGGTGAAGCTTTGCAGTGTCCTACTTTATTGGAAAATGGTTATGGTGAACATCGCATTGAAGGCATTGGTGGCAAACATATTCCTTGGATTAATAATATCCGCAATCTAGATATAATCGCTGGGATTGATGATAATATTCCTATGCATTTAATGAGATTGTTTAATGAACCAGTAGGTCATGATTATCTCAAAGCCCACGGTATTCCTGAAGAAATTGTTAATAAACTTCATTTACTTGGTATTTCTGGTATTGCTAATTTAGTAGGTGCAATTAAGACAGCTAAGTATTATGAAATGAATGAAAATGATGTTGTTTTCACAGTAAGCACTGACTCTATGGAAATGTATCAATCACGTGTTGTGGAATATCGTGAAAAATGGGGAACCTATTCTGAAACAATGGCTGCTGTAGATTTTGAAAGTAGATTGGAATCTATAGTTACAGATCATATGTTGGAATTGACTTATCCAGAAAAACGTCGTATACATAATTTAAAATATTTTACATGGATTGAACAACAAGATAAAACAGTCGAAGAATTAGACGCCCAATGGTATGATAATAATTATTGGCTCGATCACTACCATAAAGTAGATGAATGGGATAAAAAGATTGAAGAATTTAATGAACGCGTAGGTTTATTGAAAGAATTATAATCTTTTATAAATTTGAAAATATATTCAGTTGGATTTTTCCAACTGAATATGCTAGTAAAATAATTATGCCCTGATTCAAAGGAATTTCGTATGGACACTGAACAAGAAAGATCATTTGCTGATTTTCTCATTAAAGAAAAAGCTGTTCTAAAGGAAGAAGATTTTCAAATTTGTTTAGAAGTACAAGCTGCTTTAAGAAAGTTTGACTTAGAAAAAAGTATTGAAAAAATTATTGTGGAAAAAGGCTTCCTTTCTGAAAAATGTATTGCTACTCTTTTACAGGAGTTTAAAGGAGGCGATGACAATTTTATTCCTGGCTACCTCGTTACTAAAAAATTAGGCGAAGGTGCTATGGGAGAGGTGTATCAGGGCATTGATTTAAATAATAACAATAGACCTGTTGCCATTAAAGTTTTATTCCCCCATTTAGGAAAGAAAAAATCAACAGCGAAACGATTTTTACAAGAGGGAACTTTGTGCATTGAAAAGCTCAATCATGCTAATATTGTAAAAGGATATGAAATTGGATATGAGGCAAATTATGATTTTTTCTTTTATGTAATGGAGTTAATGGATGGAGCTAATGTACGTGAATTGATTGATCAAAAGGGACCATTATCAGAACCAGTTGCCATTAAAATTTTAATCCAAATTACTTCTGCATTAGATCATGCTTATTCATTTAAATTAGTGCATCGAGATATTAAGCCTGATAATATTATGTTTACATCTAAAGGAGTAGCCAAGTTGTGCGATTTAGGGTTGGCTCGAGACTGGTCGCAAGATTTATCTTTAACGCGTACTGGTGCTGTTATGGGCACTCCTTTTTATATTTCACCAGAAGGTGCTATCGGCCAATTTATGGATACTCGCAGCGATATTTATTCTTTAGGGGCAACCATGTATCATATTGTTACAGGAAGAGTGCCGTTTCAAGGAAGTAATGCTGCGGATGTATTGAATCAGCATCGAAATACTCCTGTCATTCCACCTATAGAGTGGTGTCCTACTTTATCTGTTGGTTTTTCTGCGATTATAGAGAAGATGATGGCAAAAAATCCAGAAGAACGATACCAGACACCTATGGAATTGATGGACGATGTAGAAAGGTTGCAAAACGGATATGCACCCCATGCTTTGTTGCAGTTCAAAGAATCATATGGAATTGTAGAAACAAAGCGTCCTAAAAGTATTCATCCATCTTCTACAATAAGCGATGAAACAGAGGCTATACCTGTTGTAGAGGCATCTGAAATAACAGAAGATGATGATAAATTTGGACTTATTAGAATAACTAATATTACTGAATTCCAAGATTCATCCACTGATAAAGTAGAAGAATATAAAATTGAAGATGATTCTCCTAATTTTGATAGCATTGTTTATGTAGATCCTCAACGTAGGCGACAACAGAGGATGTTATCGCCTTTTTTAACAACTACAGAACAACATTTGTTAGCTCGTTCCCCTAAAACACAACGTAAATTGATTCTTTTAGGGGGAGGGTTTGTCAGTATCATCATAATTATCATTATTATATTGGGTTTTATTCTTTCTCACATATTGTTTAAAAATATGTAATAAGGAGGGTATATATGGCTGATAATTCAATTTCTTGTGAGATGGTTCATTCTATTCCTTTTGCAAAACAAAGTTTCTTAGCAATAGATGTTGGATTAGGGTATATTGTTGTTGGTGGCAATGATGGTTTTGTTGCCTTGGTGGATCAAAAAACAAAAAAAGTAATAGAATGTGACAGTGAACATAAAAAGCGTGTTTTAACAGTAGCTTTATCTATTGATCCTGACGAAGATCCTGAATTTGTTTCAGGAGATGAAAAAGGAAATGTTTGTTTATGGGATGTAGAATCTCGGAATGTTATAGAAGTATGGGACGATAATTCTGCAAAAGTCAATGCTTTATTATGGCAAAATGAATCTTGTTTTTTTATTGCACGAGGCGATGGCACGATTCAATTACAATGCGTTGGTTGTGCAGATCCAGAATTTGAATTAGAAGGACACACTGATGGTGTGATGAGTATTGCTCTTCATAAGGATTTGTTAGCGTCAGGCAGTAAGGATAAGACGATTCGTTTGTGGGATTTGGACGAAGAAGAAATTTTGAAAGTATTAGAAGGTCATGAAGATGCTGTAAATTCTGTTCATTTTTCTTCTGATGGTAAACTCCTTGTCTCTGGTGGACAAGATGGTGTGATTGGTATTTGGGATGTAAAAACTGGCAAACGTCTTCAATTATGGCAAGCTCATACTTCGGCTGTTCAAGTAGTTAAATTTTTAGGAAAAACTAAGAAAATCGTCTCTGCAGGTTCCGATAACTCTATGATAATATGGGATGAAGAAAAACCTTGTTTTACTTTGAAAAAAGATTCTTGGAAAGTTATGGGATTGCATTGTACAAAAGATCAGATTATCTGTGCTGATAAAGAAGGAATGATTTCTTTTTTTCGTGTGTCTAATCTAACATAATGTATGTTAGCTCTTTAAAACTCCATGGTAAGCTGTGGAGTTTTAAAGACAACCTAGAGTGACCTAAATAACAAAAAAGTTACAATATCAGGAAATATTATGACTCATATTGTATTTTTTTTGTTTTGGTTTTATTTCTTGTTTATTCTACAATGATTCATATTGTATTTTTTTTGTTTTGGTTTTGTTTCTTGTTTATTGTATAATTATTTTCATGCTTGGACTTTATAGATATCATTCGACTTTGTGTCTGCTAATCAAGAGAAAGGTCGGGAGTATGTTGTTTTTTTGTTTATTGTGTCTTTGTTTATGTTTTGCTACCAGTGAACCTATAGTTCAACAATTTGATGATATTTGTAACTTAATGATGCAAGCAGAATGTTATTCTGGCATAGGTCAAGAGTTAGATGGATGCGATATACGACAAATTCGTAAAAAAGCATTGGAATATTTAGAAAATCATGTTGTTTTTTCTCCTGATCTTGGACTTCTAGAGTGTTTTAACGAGGCGGTAGATTTATTTTTATCTGTAAATGAGCAAAAGCAAACAGATGCAGAAGCTTGGGCAAGAAATATATTGCTCCAACGTTATCAATATAGCATAGATATTTGGGGAGAATTACAACGTTTTTTAGTAGTATTTGACAATGTTGATGTGGAAATTCGCAACCAATGGCTTTATAATTTTTTATCTTCATCTCATGCTTTCTATTCAAAAGAGGCTCCCTTTGTTTTATGGCAAGGTGGCGTTTCTTTTTTAGAAAGTATTCTTGGATTTGAAACGTATCTTTTGATCAAAAACAAGCAAGCACAAATAAAATTTCAACCTAAAAGTCAATCCATGGTTACAGAATCCAATGAATCGTTAGAAGATGCGAAGCAGAAAATGTTAGACGCACTAGAAAAAGAAAAAATTAAGAGCATGGAATATATGTTGTATTTGCGTGAAAAATCACGAGATAGCAATTTATCTCAAGAAGAATTTCTAAATTTAATAGAAAAATCTGCTCAATGGTTTCAACAAGAAATGACAAAACAACAAAAGAAAGAAGATCAAAATATTGTTTCATCTGCTCTGAATATAAATGAAGAAACATTGCAAAAAATTTCTGAAGAAAATAATGACTCTTTGAAAGAAAATGAAGAAATATTGCAAAAAATTTCTGAAGAAAATAATGACTCTTTGAAAAATGATGAATTTTTTTGGGAAGAATGGACTCGTTCTTTTCATATATATCATGAATTGATAATGAATTTTATTCAAAAGCGATATTGCTTTTATGGCAATAAAAATTTGGCACAACAATTGCGAGAGTCACAAGAATATGTATTGCAACTTCATTCTTTGTTTTGGGATGATATAGAAAGAATGAAAATACTTTGGGGTAAATTTTATTTTATGGTGAACAATTCTGAAGTAGCAGAAGCTATGAAACAATGGGGCATATGGTTTGTTGAAGAAAAAATGACATTATTATTTTCTGATGACTTATCAGTACAATATAAAACATTGCGAGAGTTTTCGAAAATTTTAGAAAAATATGACAATGATGAAGAACGAGATTGGGCAGTGGCTATGTTGGAAAAACATGGAATTTTACAAGGTAGTTTAGAAAAACAATTTCAAGTGGCTTATTCTTTAGCATATACAAGTGATATCTTGCCTTTTGTCCATCAAAGTTCAATAGAACAAAGTTCATTGCAAAAACGGGCTGAACAATGGGCTTTGTCTTTATTACAATATCGGGGAAAATTGTTAGAAGATGTTCCACTTTTGCAACAATATCAAGCAGCTGTATTTTTTGCAATGAATCAATTTCAACCTGCGAAGAGCTATGAAGAGGCAATTCTTTGGAGCAAACATTGGATAGAAATAGTTCGATCATAAATATATACAAAGCACAGTTAAGATGTAGGAAAATAAGTAACATCGTTTTTTAAAAAATAAAATAAACCAATTTTATGCTAAAATTGGTTTGATAAAACTTTTTAAGATAATTAAAAATTCATATTATTATAGTCCTTTTCATCAAATATAATAAAAATAATTGAAAGAATAAAGGGAAAAAAAATGCCTGTTATTTTTAAATGTAGTTGTGGACAGTATTTATCTGTAGCCAATAAGCATATTGGGAAAAAGATACAATGCTTACATTGTAGAGCAATTATAGATGTGCCAATTCCACAAAAAGAAAGTAATATAGCACAAAAGGAGGTTATCTTTGTCTAAGTCTTTTCTTTTCTATAAAATATGCTCACTTTTATGGATTGGCCTTTTTTTTATTACTTCCTATATTATTGTTGGCAAATACTATGTTGGTACGCCTCAATTATTGCCTAAAATATGGATTGATCATGCTATTCCGTTTACTGCATGGACATTTTGGATTTATACGAGTTACTATTATTTTCTTGTTCTCGGTTGTCTATTGATGCCAGATAAAAAAAGTTTTCAACGATTACGAAATGCTTTTTTTGCCATTCTTTTCTTTCATATTGGATTATTTTGCATCTGTCCAACATATATAATTCTACCTAACATTATAGGAAATGATTGGAGTTCTGCTTTAGGTCGTTGGATTCAAAGTATGGATGAAACTACAAAATGTTTCCCAAGTCTTCATGTAAGTGTTACGTTTCTTGTAAGTTTTTCCGTGAGCTATTATTTTAAAAAACTTCTCTTACTAATCAATATATGGGCACTTGCTATTGCCATCTCAACCCTTACAACAGGACAACATTATTTTTATGATGTGGTAAGTGGTTTTACTGTTGCATTAGTAGCTTTTGTAACTTTTTATTATATTATACCGAAATATTGGGAGAATCCGCATGAATAATGATAAATTGCTACGGGAAGCTTTGATGAAAAAAAGAATTATCCCAAGAGAAAAATTGACAAAAATTTTTCTGGCACATAGGAAAGAAGCTTCTATACCATTAGACCAATATTTGATTATTAAACAATACATTACAATTCCACAATTACAAAATGTTTTACAAGAATTTAATTTAACAGAGAAGTTTCCTTTTTGTTTTCAAAAGACAGATAATTTCAATGCGATGTTCGATGAAATTCCTACCGTAACTGATAAAAATGGTCTGTTTTATTCGAAAAATACAGAATCTTTCAAGGACATTTGGTCAGTAGAATCTGTTACAAAAGATATGTCTATTCTTAATGTTCAAGAACCTAGTAAAAAGGATGACCTAGCTTTCTTTGCTCCTCAAGAACCTAGTAAAAAGGATGACCTAGCTTTCTTTGCTCCTCAAGAACCTAGTAAAAAGGATGACCTAGCTTTCTTTGCTCCTCAAGAACCTAGCAAAAAAGATGACCTAGCTTTCTTTTCTCCTAGCAAAAAAGATGACTTAGCTTTCTTTGCTCCTCAAGAACCTAGTAATAAGGATGACCTAGCTTTCTTTGCTCCTAGCAAAAAAGATGACCTAGCTTTCTTTGCTCCTCAAGAACCTAGCAAAAAAGATGATCTAGCTTTCTTTGCTCCTAGCAAAAAAGATGACCTAGCTTTCTTTGCTCCTCAAGAACCTAGTAAAAAAGATGATCTAGCTTTCTTTGCTCCTACAATAAATAATTATGGGAAGCCAATGTTTAGTTCTTCTATGGAAACTCTACAAGACTCTTTTGATTTTAACCGAGTATTAGAAGAGAACAAATTTGATAAAAATGATTTATCTTTT
>JAGOMP010000032.1:3668-17549 GCA_017993505.1 Planctomycetota bacterium | reverse complement strand
TTTGCACCACAACAACAAGAAAATACATTTGATAAAAATGATTTATCTTTTTTTGCACCACAACAACAAGAAAATACATTTGATAAAAATGATTTATCTTTTTTTGCACCACAACAACAAGAAAATACATTTGATAAAAATGATTTATCTTTTTTTGCACCACAACAACAAGAAAATATAAAACAAAGTCCAGTAGAACCAACATTAGATTTTGCAGATAATACAAACGGTGCAGTGGCATCCCAAGAAAATTTTACAGGGATTCCTCAAATTCGCCATGATCATTATAGTGATAGTTTTCTTAAACAAACTCCATCTATAACTAGTTTGCAAGAATCCAACGAACCACCAACATTGGCTCAACCAAATTTTTTACCCATAACACCGCCACAGCCAGATCCTATTGCACCACCAGCTCCTTCTACATCTGATGTATCTTTGCAAGATAAAAAACTTCATTTTGGGAAAGCTGCTATTTTATTACATTATCTAACTCAAGAAGACGTAGAAAAGGCACTCAACATTCAAAAAACTATTTCACCGAATAAAAAAATTGGTGAAATTATGATAGAAGAAAATATGTTGCCAGTAGAAAAAGTGGAACTTATTCTAGAACGACAAGTTATTAAACCTATGACTTGTAAACAATGCGACAAAACATATCAAATTATTCTTTATCAAGTAGGTAAAAATTATACTTGTAAAATTTGTAAACAATCACTGGAACTAGTAACACCACCGCCTCTCTCAGAATCTATCATGGTCAAACCTATTTCTGATTCGTCTAAACTAGGTCCATTTATTGGGCTTACCCAAGAAATTCCTCTTCAAGTGAATCCACAAAAAAAATCCATTGCTCCCCTTGATTTTGTTGACGAGCCAGAAACACCTCCTACACCAGAACCACCAGTATTTGAACTTCTAGAAACGCATCAAGTTTTGGAACAAATGGGAATTAATTTAGATTCTGGAATTAATCTTCGAGAATCTAGTATAGAAAGACCAGGAAATTATCGCAGACAGAGTAGATTGGCTGGTTTAATGCCTAGATTATGTATTTTAGGTGGTTTTATTTTAATTATGTATATCCTATTTCGCATTCTATCGGGTATAACTGTCAAAGAAGTAGACCCCAAAACAACAAAATCACAACGAAATAGGAGACAACAACAAAAAGTAGAAATAGCACAAGATGAAAAAAAATGGAACGAATTACAAAAAGAATGTTTCCATATAGATTATGAAACTGCATCTTTAGATCAATTGGAATCACTTTATAAAAAAATAGAAGATTTTCGGATAAAATATCCTAATAGTATTGCTCAAAATGAAGCAGAAAATGAATTAACAAAGATACGTGAACCTTTATTAAAACAGAGGCAACAAAAAGAGGAAGAAGAAAAAACAAAATGTATCAATGAACTTCAAAATGAAATAAATCGTATAGTAAATGTTAATAATATTTTGAATTCTCGAAGTGCAAACTTTCCAAATTATAAAAAACAATTACAGCAAACAGAAACTTCAAAGATACAAAAATATCCTGCTTTTAAAGATGACATTTCTAAAGAGATTAAAAAAGCTTATGAAACAGTACAAGAATTAGCAAAACAACATTGGGCTATAAAACAAAAAGAGATTGACGAAGTTATCAATAATAGGAAACAATATTATGATGATACTAAAAATCTTAATTATGAAATCGAATCTTTTTGGAAAAAATGTCGCAACATATGTCATATAGAAAAAAATCAACAATTGGAAGATATACAAGAAATGATTCTAAAAAAAGAACAAGAAATATATACAATATATTGGCAAGATAAATGGAATTATTTCTTTATATCAAACATGCTGAAGTCATATTCTGATATTAAAAAAAGACAATATAAAAATATTCTAGAAGAAGTACAACGTCAACAAAAAAATGAAAAAAATGAAGACATTCTAAAAAACTTAGTATTATGGGAACATACTTTACAACATTTTTTAAAATTTAATGAAGATTTTAAAAATGCTATAGATAATACTCCTAAAAATAGGAAAAAAGCAATCACATTGTCTATTACAACATATGGTCGTAAAAAAACTATATTAGCTTATAATCTTAAATTTTATAGTGATTCAGATAAAATTTCATATACGAATAGAACTAAAAATAATGCATATGAAACTCACTTTGTAAAAGATATTGGAATTCTAAATTTAATTGATATATATCAAAAATATCGTCCCTTAAATTTTCAAGAATCTATGTTATTCTATCTCTTTTTATTTCCTGGAAGAAATCTTTCCGAATGCAAAGACCTAGAAATTCGTGAAAAATTTACAGAATTTCAAAACCAATGCTTAATAGGATTTACTCTAGGAGAAATCGATGATTTATGTAATATCTATAAAGTAGATACATTAGAACATGAGATCCTCAAAATGACAGATTCTTTCCATAAACGATATAAAGACCATAACCTTTATATATATTGTCAAGAATATCTGGCAAAAAAAATAAAAAAATATATTCAAACTTTACAAACAAAAGTAAGGGATAAAAATAGAATTCTAAAAATTGAAAATAAATTTAATCCATTCTTTGAAAATATACAAGCATGGAATCATTGATAAAATAATAGAGTGGACATAATTGGTCCACTCATAATAAAGAAAATACAATGAAATGGAAACAAATCATATCTTATTTACAAAGGCGAAGTTCTCATACAAATTTTTATCTTCCTCAATCTATGCAGGAGAATATTGTGCAAAAGTGCATTCAACTTAGCCAACAACAAGGGGTAGATATATTAGAATATCTTAAAATAGCAGCAGTACAAGGAATGATATTTGCTCATGAAATTACTCATCTTATAGTTCCTCTTTCACAAAAATCATTTCAATATTTACAAGATATAAAATGGATTCAACCAATTGATGCACCTAGTAATGAGTATAATCATGTTTTAAATGATTATACTTGGTATCAATTTTCTAATCTTGATTTGCAAACAACACTCTATAATACATTATCTTTAGAAGAAAAACATAAATTTCATACTCAATTGGCTCAAACATGGGAAGATCAAAATAATTCAAAATATATTTCATATATTATCTATCACTATACACATGGCAACCATATTCTCAAACAATACCAATATAAAATCCAACAACTTCAAGAGCAATATAAAGAAAATAATATAGAAAAAGCTATTTTACAAACAAAAGAAACTATTCAATGCTTAGAAAAACAACCATTAAATACAGATATAAAAAATATGTTGAAAATTTTATATTCTCTTCTCATTGAACACACAAATCAACCAGATCAACAAATGTTATATTATAAAAAGCTACATTCTCTTTTTCCGTCTAATTTTACAATTTTATATTCCTTAGCAAAAATAGAACAACAACTTCAATACTTGACAGATGCACAACAACATTTTCAAACCATTGTAGATAATTCTTCTGTTCCCCAACAACGTTTAGAGGCTCTTTTCCCCTTATTGCATATTTTATTAAAAAAAAATACAACACAAAAAAAAATAGACAGTTTATGCAAACTTACTCAAAATTTATTACCTACCACATCAGAATACGAAGGTTCTTGGTATCATATACAAGGAAAAATTAAACAACAACAAGGCATATATGGACTAGCTCAAGAATATTATGAGCGTGCTTTACATTGCATTACAAATGAAGAAGAAAAAGCAGAAATTCATATAACATTGGCAACTTTTTATTGGAGTCTAGGCAATTATCCTCAAACATTATTGCATTTAGAACAAGCACAAAATCTTTCCTCTTCCCATCATATGCAAATTATATTTTTTCAATATAGACTATATATTCACCAAGGTACCTATCAAAATTCAAAACCACTAAAACCCATTTTATCTGAACCTTATAATCATATTTTACAGGCTGAAATTCACTTCCAAAAAGAACAGTATTTCCAAACCATTGAATGTTATCTGCAAGCACTATCAACTCTCACAGAAGAAATCATACAGTCACAAATTCATGAAAAAATAGCAGAATCGTATCAAAAAGTATATGATTTTTCCCAAGCAGAATTATATTTTCAACAATCTTGCGAATTTTATAAACAACAAGATTGTTGGCTATTACAAGCTATATACCAATGGAATCAAGGAAAATTTTATAATAATCCTGAATATTTTTATGAAAGTCTCAGTACATTAAAAAATCAAAATGCAAATTGGCTCGAAGCACAAGTACATCAAAGTTTAGGTATCTACTTCTATTCTAAACACAAATATAAAGAAGCAAAGACACACCTACAAAAAGCAACCAATACTTTTAAACGCCATCAAATGTTGCATTTACAAATAGAGAATTTTCTCTACCAAGGATATATTCAACAACAACAAGGCAATTATAAAGATGCTTTAGAATACTACCAGCAAGCTCATCAAATAAACATCGAACAAAACAATAAATACCAAACTATACAAATCTATATGGCTCAATCTCAGACAAACATAAAATTACAAGATTATGATAAAGCCATCATGCACTTAACAAACGCTTTAGAATGGACTGTTCAATTACATTATAAGAGACAACAAGCTAAACTTCATATCTTGCTTGCACAAGCACATTTAAATAATAATAATATAGAAAAAACATTTCATCATATACAACAACTATCCACTCTTCCTATGACACCGTGTGCGAATATACAGCTTTCTAAAATATATATACAACTTCAAGATATGGAAACAGCACAAACCATATTAAATAATCAGCCTTCCAACATCAATATTGATGAAAAAGCAAATACACTTTACTATCAAGGCAAAATTCATCTATATAATAAAAAAACGTTATGTGCTATGGAATGTTTTTCTCAATGCAGAGATCTACAAATACAACAAGAAAATATTCAAGAAATTGCACGTGTATATTTTCAACTTGGTCAAACCTATATACAATTCAACCGTACAGACAAAGCGTTAGAATGTTTCCAAAAATCAAAAGAAACTTGGCAAATATTACAAAATACACCAATGATAGCTAAATCGTATTTAAATCTTGCTCAATTATATACATGCGAAGGTAACACGCAAGAAGCTATCCAACATTACACAGAAGCATTGCAATTATATAAAAATATAGATATATTGCAGGCTCATCATATTGAAGAAAAAATTGAATCTTTATCCTAGAAATATTTTTTCTTTAAAATAATAAAAAATATTTCGGCATATTTTTTTTTTTGATTTTTAATCAAAAACATGATATATTATAAAGTATAAGCGGGGCGTAGCTCAGCTTGGCTAGAGTGCTTGGTTCGGGACCAAGAGGCCGCTGGTTCAAATCCAGTCGCCCCGAAAAAAATAAAAAATAAAGAAAGAAAAATCATAATCCATATGGATAAAAAAAAGTAAGTATATTCAGAATATACTTACTTTTTTTATTTCTCTGTAATTTTATCAACTTTTAATAGCATGTATATTATCTACATGCTATTTTTTATTCCTCTGCAATTTTAACAACGCCTGTTTCAGGATTATAATCCCAGTACCATTTTTTTTGTTCTTTTGGTAATTCAGGGAAATTAGGTACATCGTCTAAAGATTCTGGGAAAATATTATTTTCAACTTTATATACATGTACAGCTTGTTGTGCTACTTTTTCTAAAGTGACTTTCTGAGCTCGTGCTTTTTGAGAAACAGTTGTTTGTAAATAACTAGGATTATCACCGCAAGAAATCATACAACATATGAGTAAACACAAAATAAAATATTTCATAAAACACTCCTAATATCATTAAAAATTATATGACTATAATCCATTTCATCAAATAATTTTTTTATAGATCGTAGTAGACGCAAAACATATAAAATTACATGATGTATATTCATAAAAATATTATTCTTAAACCAATATTATAGAAATGATTTATATAAATTTTCTAAATTTTCCAAAAATTCTTGCGGTGTGTTACAACGTTTATTTATTTTTAATTGGAGCATTTGCATAATAATATTATTCACATCGTCGGGTATATCAACTAGTTTATTAATGGGTGTTGGCATTTTTTTCATGCGAACTTTGATAAGATAATCTAATAAATCACGTCCTCCACTGCCATTGTATGTATCTAAATAAGGAGGCATTCCTGTAAGTAGATGGTAATAAGTCGCACCTAAAGAATAAATATCAGAACGATAATCTGCATTGTCACCTTTGAGTCTTTCTGGGGGAATATAAGGATAACTACCAACAATCGTTTCTTTTTGAGTAAGGTATACATCAAATTCTTCTGCTTCTGTTTTAGCAATTCCTAAATCCATGAGTTTGATTTTATTATCTGCTGTGATTTGAATATTTTCTGGTTTAATATCACGATGCAATGTATTATTTTCCCACATATAAGTAAGAGCACGTGCAATATGGAGGATAATTTCTGTAGATTGTAATAAACTCATTGTTCCTGTTTTGCTAGCATCAAGAATATCTTTCGCAGATTGACCTGTTAAAAATTCCATAACCATAAAAAGACGAATTTGGTCACGACCTTTATCTTTGATGCAAATTTGACGTAAGTCATAACCTTTCACAATATTTTCATGTTGAAATCGAATCAGTGTAATGCCTTCTAATAAAAATCGACTCATGTCCGACAATGCATTGAATAAAGCAACCTTAATAGCAACAATTTGATTGTCATTCAGTCGTTTAGCTTTATATACTTTGCCCATAGCACCATGTCCAACTACAGATTGAACTTCATATAATGTTCCATTTGAACCTGTAAGAATAGTACCTTGGTGAACATCATCATCAATAGAAAAATTATGTTTAATTTCGTTATTGTAAGCATCTAGTAAATGAAGTCTATGATGTACTTTTCCATCTTGGGGAAATTCAATTTTAATGCTACGAAGTTCTCCAGGCTGAACAATAATATCCTCGATCGTTCCAAAGGATTTGTCTATTTCTTGGGCTGTGAAAGTGATTCGTTTTCCTGCATAGTCAATGCGAAAATCACGTTGTGTCTCTGCATATCCTTCATGAAATTCAATTATTTGTGGTTCTTTAGGAAATTTAATAGGTACATCACTTTGTACTTTAAATTGAATTTCTCTAGGTCCGTGGTAATCTAGATCTTTTTCACCGTTTTTTAAAGCAGTGAGTTTTAGAAAAAAAGATTGTCCGGCTGATTCGGTGTTCTTGTGTTCTGTTTGGATAGATAATTCTCTTGGTTTTTCTAAAATTTGGAAAGGATATTGAGATACTGCTTTTAACATTTGTTTAGAATTTATGTCTAACCCTTCTAATGTTATATACAGAGTAATGTCAGTAACTGGCGTATCATCATGAATATTGATCCAATATTCTATAGTTGTTTGCATTTCAGGTTCAATAAAATCTTGATTGTTCGGATTAGGAATGAATTCAAAATAGTCATCTAAATTTTGGTTATCTTGTGTTAGAAAATTGTAATGAAATTGGTGAAATTCCACTAAAGCATCACCTTGGTTTTTGCATTGAATGCTTAAAAGTGCTTTTTTCGTATCTTGAAAAGGCGTTTTAGGAAATTCAATATTTGACACTTGAATATTTCCTGGTCTTGGTTTTACAATAATGTCGTTGCTAATGCTTTCTTTGTTTTCATACGTAGCAACAATTCTATCACTCGTTGGAAGTGTATCTATCATCGTACTAGGATACATAAGCTTGATTTTTAATAATGTTAAATTCACTTGCCCGTCTAGAAAACATTTGCGTGAAATAACATTATTGATGCTAGTTCCTGTGAGATGAACATTCGCTTTTTTGTGTCTGTGTGCAACCGAACATCATCTTGAAAATCAGTTTTAATGTTTCCAAAAATATCAAGGGCAGTCAATGTATTTGTATCTTGAAAAGGTGTGGCATTTGTTTGTGGTGAAGAAAGTTGCCATCTAAATCCTTGAAATTTAGAAGGTTTTAATGTAATGGGTGCAGAAGTTCCACTTGCACCACCAGTAATTTTTTCTTGAGCTTGAATACAAGGAGTTTCATTAGCATTGTACAAAATAAATTCTGTAGGTGTTTTTGCTTCACCTTTTATAAATTGGAGTTTGAAAAAATTAGGAATCTTGGGAATTTTTTTATTGGGAGATGCTGTTGCTTTTGATTGAAAATGAATTTCATATTCACCATTGAATGTGGGATCAATGTGGTCTTGTAATATTGTCGTAAGTTTTAAACCAAAAGGGTTCCCTACCATTTCTATGTTTTCATGTTCTGTAGCAATGATAAAAGATCGTCCGCTAGGTTCAACTTCAAATGTAAATGATTTTTCTTGAATTTCTTGAACAGCAGAAGGAATCTCCACTTTAATTTTTCCTGTGTATTTCCCAATAGGAATATTTGAAGAAATTTTTAGCCAATACAAAAGAGTTGCATAGCCTTGTGAAAATATTTTTTTATTGTTAGCATCTTCTTCAAATGTATAGTCCAGATAGATGTTATCTCCTTGGATAAGTTTAAATTGAATAGATTGTATTTTTACTTCTTCATTGCTTTTGTTATTCAATAGAATATTGATGGCATTTTTTTGTTCTGGAATGATTTTATTAGGAGATTCAATTTTTTCTAAAAAAATAGCAACTAAACTAGGCTCTATCTCAAATTCAGGACTTATAAATTGATGTTCTTGGTATGTTAAACAAAAATGTCCCCAAGAAGGTAATTTTTGTATTTTTTGGCAAACAATCTTGGCATTGAGTTTTGTTAAATCAAAAATTCCTTCTTGAAACTCTCGGGCTGGTAAAGTATGAATGGCGTTTCCATTATTATCGATGAGTTCTGCCGCTAAATCTTGAATAGTAATTTCAATTGGTTCTTGAAAATCTTTTTTAGAATTACCATAAGCATCTAAACATTTGAGTATATTTTTCCCTATAATGGGTTCTTGATGTATAAAGGAAGATCCAATCTCAAATATAAAATTGCTCAATGCACCACTTTGAACATGAATCGCTTTGCTAGTTCCTTGCACAGTAGAATTTTGGAGGCGAAAAGTAATATGAGGTTTTTCGTTAGCATGAACTAAAGTAAAAACAGGTGCTGTTTTTGCTTCTCCTTTTTCAAAATTGAGAGTAACTTTTGCAGGAATCGTAGGAGAAACATTATTGGGAGATTCGCTTGCAGTACTTGATATTTCTAAAATGTGTTTACCAGAAAAACTCGTGTCTTTTTGTTGTGTTTCTAAAATTGCCATAATTTTCATGGAAAAAGGAACACCCGCTGTTTCTATATTTTGGTGTTCTGTTTCTACAACAAATGCACGACCTCGTGCTTCTATATTCCATTGAAAAGAAGTTTGAGCTTGCCATGGTAAATTTGTAATACTATCTCGACCTGTTACTTTAATTTCTACATCTGTTAATCCTGTCGGAACTTTGTTTGAAATTTTTACTGTATATGCCAATTGCAATGGCACGCCTGCAATCAATTGCTTTGAATTGTTAGGACTTCTTAAAATTGTATAGTGAGAAGAAACATCTTGCTCTTTTTGAAAAGAAAAGAGTACAGACGAAATTTCTGCAATAGAATCACCTTGATTTTCCAATTCAAGATAAATAGGATATTCATCACCGCCTTGTTCTAAATCTTGAGGATGGCTACATCGTAAAATGATAATTTGAGCTGGTCGAGGAGCAATGGTAACAGAGCGACTTTTACCTCCCTTATCTTTGTAATAAACAAAAAATTCTTCTTCATAAGGAAGAGTGGATGGTAAATTACTATGATAAGAAATATGCAATTCATGTAAAGATACGATTCCATTACAAAAAGCATCAGGAGGAATCATATCAATTTCTTTGTCATAACAACAAAGTTTTCCTTGCTTTTTAATAACGGCTAATTTACAAGGTTCTGCAAAATTCGTAACTACATTGCCATATGTATCAATTGCAATGATTCTATTTTCTTTTTTTAATGTAGTTGTATTGACTAATTCTGCTTGCATTTCCAATATAAATGAATCTAAATCGCTAGGTTTAACTTGAAATTCTAAAATTTCTGTTACAGGACCTCCTGGTGTGGGATCAATGATTTGTAATTCTGGAAATTCAGAGGCATTTGTAAAAGCAAAGATTTGAGGCAAATCACCTATTCCTTGGATAAATTGCACATCAATTTCTTCTGGAATTTGTGGAAAAATATTAGAAGGAGAGGCCGATGCTCTATATTGACATATGAGCTTTTTAATTCCATGATACGTTGGATCCAGCTTATCTTCAATATAAGTAGCAAGTTGCATGCTGAAAATATTACCAGCTGTTACAATAAGATTATCTGGAGAAATAACATCAAAATATCGTCCAACAGGTATAAGTTCAATATTATGTGAACCACTAACATACCCTATCATTCCACTTGATTTAGAAACAATATGAAGTAAAAAACTAATTTGGTTATATCCTGATGGCATACTCGAGTCAATCTGAATATCAAACGATATAGTTTCCTCTGACTGAGGCAATAAAGTGAAAGCATTGGAACCTTGAGGAGTGATATGAAAAAAATCCTCCATTTGTACACCTTCACATAGAACTTGAAACTCCATCTGTTCAAGGTCAATATATAAATCTTGATTTGTTGGATTAAAAAGTACAATATTAAAATAAATCATTTTACCTAGTTCTTCAATACTAGGGGAATCAATGCTTTTTAATTGCACTTTAATTGGATTTTCTTGAATAAAAATAGGTTCACTTTGTTGGGTTTTATCTTTATAGGAAAAGATAAAAAATTCTGTAATATTTTCTTCTATAGAATTATAAATTAATTGCAAGCTTGTTAAATCTGCCATTCCATTTTGGAATATTTTTCCAGGAATAATATTATTGGGAATTCCATGAATACAAAGTTCACCTTTCTTAGAATGTGGCTTGATAGTAACATCTTGACAAAAATCAGGTAACACATTGCCATATTTATCCAAAGCTTGTATTGTGTTCACGCCAAGAAAAGGATTGTTATTAATTTGTGGACTTGTAAATTGAATGTCAAATGTTTCTAGTTCATTAGGAACAATTTTAATCCAATCAGATTGTCCTTGTGGACCGCCAATAGCATTTTTAAGAACATGGAATTGTATTTTTTCAGAGGCATTATAAAAAATAAATTCTGGTGGAGTAGTGCCAATACCTTCCACAAATTCTACGGGCATTTCTAAAGACATTATTTGTTCATTTTCATTCTGCGAACTAACGCCAATAAATCGAACAACATGTGTTCCATTGTAGCTCGTATCTTGCGAATTATCTAAAAAACAAGCTTGTAGATGAATGCAAAATGGATTTCCTGCAATTTCTACATAATCATGTTCTGTTTGTACATAAAAAATTCGTTGAAAAACAACGTCCCAGCTTAATTCTGCTTCTGTCATCACAGAAGATTCTTCTAAAACATCTTGACCCAAAATTTCAATGAAAATTTTTGTAGAACCAACAGGTACTTCATGAGAAAGATCAATAACATAGTACAATTCTACTTGTGTATGATAATCAAGTTCAGTAGCATTAGTTTCTGCAGGTATGACTCTATAGTGATGACTTACATCTTGTTGGTTGTTTAAAAATGTAAATTTAATAGAATCTAAAGTTACCATGGTGCCTGGATTAGACAGGCATAATGTAAATTGATACCCTTCTCCACCTTGTTCCACTTGCTCCATAGTGGCAACACTAGTGATGATGAATTGTGGTGCTTCAGGAATTTGAACTTTTTCATGACAGTTCCAGCATTCATACAGTTCCCCCCGATTTTTGAAAGGAATTTTCCATTGGGCACTACAATGAGGACAATTCATTTCAAATCGTTTTAATGCTTGCCCTGATAGCTTAAAAAAACGACTGCAATGTGTGCATTTTACGAGACGATCCACACTACTGGAAGGTGCCTGTATGGGATGATTACAATAAGTACAATTGGCAGTTATCATATTGCTAGACATTGATTTTCTCCCTTTTCTTCATCTATAAAAATCAATTCATACATGATATATTTCTATGCAGTAAACTTAAAATCGTATTTTTTCAGGGAATAATGTTTTTACATAACGTTCTAAAACTTGATTCGTAGGTCCATAACCTCCATCATACATATAATGTTCTAAATCGGAACACATGTCTTGGGCTGTTTGGTATCGCTCACGTCTATCTTTTTTTAAGGCTTTATTCACAATATTCTCTAATTTAGGATTAATATTGGGACATAATGTTCGGATATTGGGGCAATCTTCCTGTGTGATTCTCTGTAAAATCTCCATAGTTTGTGCATCACCATATAAAAGCTTACCAGATAAAAGTTCGTATAAACAAATTCCAAGTGAAAAAATGTCAGACCGTAAATCTGTTTCCTGAAAAGCAGCTTGCTCAGGGGGACATGTAGGGTACTTTTCCATATAATACTTCTCCTTCTTGCGTCCACATAAAATCACGAGCTTTTGCAATACCAAAATCAGTAAGTTTTACAACACCTTCAAAAGAAATCATAATATTTTTCGGTGATACATCTCGATGCACGACACCAAGGCATCTTCCTTTCGAGTCTCTCTTATTGTGTGCATAAGCTAAAGCACGACAAATTCGACTAATGATAAAACAAGCTAATTCTTCTGGAATAGGAATGTTTTTATAAATATGCCTATCATGGAACTCTTTTAAATTGACTCCATGAATATATTCCATAGCAATATAAAAGCTATTTTTATATTTACCAAGTTGATATACTTGAGCAATATTATCATGAACAAGGTCAGCGACAAGTTTCGCTTCACCAATAAACATAGTTAAAAACTCTGAATCATGAACACAATCTTCTAATAATGTTTTCACAGCCATCGTTTTTTGAAAACCTTCAGCACCATATTGTACAGCTTCATATACAGTGCCCATTCCGCCTTTTGCAAGTTTTTTTACAAATCGAATTTTATTGACGGACTCAATATCCATTGGTTCATTCATTTAGAAGCCTTTCTTATCCACTAAATGATGAATTTTATAATATAATTGCATAAAAATAACTCCTAGTAAAAAGCCATCTAAAAATGCCCAAGCACTACCAATAATTACTCGAAACCAAGTAGTCTGTACCGATGCATGCATGGAATATGCACTAGAAATTGTTTTAAAAACGCTCAACCCTAATTTAAATCTCCAAGCAATATCACCTATCAAAACAGATAAAGTTAGCATAATTCCAAGAGTGCAACTAAAAATGATAATACTTTTTGTTTTTCTTGACATTTTTTTCTCTCTTAATTTATTGTGTTGTACATGTTTTTATTTATTATTTTTGCTTATTTTTACAAACAAAAGTTTATATTCTTTATTTTCTTTCATACTAGATTCTATCTTAAGTTACTCTTGCTAGATTCTATTCTATCTTAAGTTACTCTTTATGAAAAATAAGTATGCTTAAAACAAAGTTTATATTCTCTGTTTTATTTCTTAAGTTACTCTTGCTGAAAAATAAGCATACTTAAAACAAAGTTTATATTCTCTGTTTTATTTCTTAAGTTACTCTTGCTGAAAAATAAGCATACTTAAAACAAAGTTTATATTCTCTGTTTTATTTCTTAAGTTACTCTTGCTGAAAAATAAGTATACTTAAAACAAAGTTTATATTCTCTGTTTTATTTCTTAAGTTACTCTTGCTGAAAAATAAGCATACTTAAAACAAAGTTTATATTCTCTGTTTTATTTCTTAAGTTACTCTTTATGAAAAATAAGTATGCTTAAAACAAAGTTTATATTCTCTGTTTTATTTCTTAAGTTACTCTTGCTGAAAAATAAGCATACTTAAAACAAAGTTTATATTCTCTGTTTTATTTCTTAAGTTACTCTT
>JAGOMP010000032.1:0-3568 GCA_017993505.1 Planctomycetota bacterium | reverse complement strand
ATGAAAAATAAGTATGCTTAAAACAAAGTTTATATTCTCTGTTTTATTTCTTAAGTTACTCTTGCTGAAAAATAAGCATACTTAAAACAAAGTTTATATTCTCTGTTTTATTTCTTAAGTTACTCTTTATGAAAAATAAGCATACTTAAAACAAAGTTTATATTCTCTGTTTTATTTCTTAAGTTACTCTTGCTGAAAAATAAGCATACTAAGAAAAGGCTACTCTTGCTGAAAAACAAGCATACCAAGTGGAGGTAAATTCACAGTAAGTGAATTCGACCGCCCATTCCAAGGATAAGGCTTACTTTCTGCAAATCCATTATTACCAATATTACTGCCACCATAATATTGAGAATCACTATTGAAAATCTCTTTAAATTTTCCTAAAACAGATAGCCCTAATGTATAATTACGCCAAACTTCTGGTGTAAAATTAAATATAAAAAGTAATTTTTCATTTTTTCCTTTACGCCAAAATGCAATAACACTGTGATCTGCATCATAAAAATCAACCCATTCAAAACCTTCCGAGCTTGTATCCAATTCAAATAGTGCTTTATGATTTCTATAAAAATGATTCAAATCTTTAATAAATTGTTGAAGTTGTTGATGAGGCCTGTATGATAATAAATGCCAATCTAAACTGTGGTCATGATTCCATTCTCGCCATTGTCCAAAATCATTTCCCATAAACAACATTTTCTTTCCAGGATGTGCAAACATAAAACCATATAACAGGCGAACATTGGCAAATTTTTTCCAATCATCTCCAGGCATTTTATTTAGAATCGATCCTTTTCCATACACCACTTCATCATGCGACAATGGTAAAATAAACCTTTCACTAAAAGCATACCAAACAGAAAAACTGAGCATGCCTTGTTTATATTTTCGATAAATAGGATCACTTCCCATATAATGCAATATATCATTCATCCAGCCCATATTCCACTTGCTTTGAAACCCTAGACCACCAAGGTGCGTTTCCCCTGTGACTTGTGGCCAAGCAGTGGATTCTTCAGCAATCATCATGACTCCAGGATGTTGTTTTTGAACAATATCATTGCATTCTCGTAAAAAAGAAATAGCAGCAAGATTCTCTCGACCACCATATTGATTAGGCACCCATTCTCCATGCTGTTTAGAATAGTCTAAATAAAGCATAGAAGCAACTGCATCGACTCGAAGTCCATCAATGTGATATTTTTCTAACCAAAAAAGTGCATTGGAAATTAGAAAATTCTTTACTTCATATCGTCCATAATTATATATATATGTTTGCCAATCTTTATGCTCTCGTTGTCGTGGATCTGCATGTTCATATAAATGTGTTCCATCAAAATAAGCAAGACCATGGGCATCTTTAGGAAAATGTGCTGGCACCCAATCTAAAATAACACCAATATTATTTTGATGAAGACGATCAATTAAATGTTGAAATTGATCGGGCGTACCATATCGACTAGAAGGTGCATATAACCCTAGACATTGATAGCCCCAAGAACCATAAAATGGATGTTCCATAACAGGTAAAAATTCAACGTGCGTGTATCCCATATCCTGTATATAAGGGATAAGGCGATCTGCAATTTCAGTGTAAGATAAATATGCATGAGGACATTTAGGATCTCGCATCCAAGAACCTAAGTGCATTTCATAAATCGAGATTGGTTGTGTATTTTGTTGTTTTTCTTGTCGTTTTGCCATCCATTCTTGATCATTCCATTTAAAATGATCAATATCATAGATAATAGATGCAGTATTGGGACTTAATTCACAATAAAAACCATGTGGGTCTGTTTTATCAAAAATTTGATGATCATGTGTCGTGATTCTATATTTATATAATTCACCTTGACCAATCCCAGGTATAAAAATTTCCCAAACGCCAGCGGAACCTAAATTTCGCATCACGTGCATTCTTCGATCCCAATAATTAAAAGAACCAATGACACTTACAGATCTTGCATTAGGAGCCCATACTGCAAAATAAACGCCAGAAACTCCATTCATTTCCATTAAATGTGCACCCAATTTTTCATATGTTTTATAATGACAACCTTCTTGTATTAAATATAAATCAAAATTGGTTAGGCCAGGCAAAAAAGAATAAGAATCATAAAATTGAGTGATCGTACCATCCTTGCGTTGTACCTTTAATTGATAAGGGAATACTTCTTCCTTATCTTTACATACAACTTCAAAAAATCCATCTTGGTGTAGCATCTCCATTTTGTATTCTTTTTTATCATGCACAACCCAAGCTGCTTCTGTATAAGGAAGATAACCACGAATAACAACAACCTTACAATCATCTATAATTTCAATATGAGGGCCTAAAATACTAAAAGGATCACGATTTTCTTGGTAAATTATGCTATAAATATCTTGAAGACTAAGATTCGACATTATTGTATCCTCTGCTATTTTTTTTGATCTGTTTTTTGACTCTGTAAATGCTTAATAATCAGATTATTTTGATGCTTAGTTAACACTTCTTTTTCGACCAACATAGCACCTAAACGAACTGTTTCTTTTGTATTTGTAAAATGATCTTCTTGCTCTTTTAAAAACTCTTGAACTTGTTCTTCTGGCACTAAACCACTTGCAATGGCAACATTTCCAAACTCTAAATCTTTACTGCGAGCTTTAAAATATGTATGTTCTTTGAGCAAATTGGTTATATTTTCTGCAGTCAATATGCCTTGTTGCACAAGCAATTCTTCAATAGTATCTGCATCTCGTTCTTCTTGAAAGCGAATCAAATCTTTAATTGTTTCATGCATCAACATTTGATTTTTAACTGCTAAACGACAAATAACCAAATCTTTAGGATTCTTAATCATACGCCCTAAAGTTACTTTGCTAGCTTCCTCATTTTTAGCATCAGCATCTTCAACCACCTTCACAATATTAGGATTGTCACCAGTAATATATTTCTTACCTTCTTCATCTCCTTTATATATCGAAAATTCCAATACTGTCTTACCAATGCGAATAATATCGCCTTCCTTTAAACTAGCATGATCAATCAAATTTTGATTGACAAAAACGCCATTCATAGATAACAAATCATAAACAGCAAAGTGATTATTTTCAAAAATAAAATAACAATGCATCGAAGAAATTTTTAAATCATTAATTTGAAAATGACATACACTAGAGCGCCCTAGCAATCGCATCTTATTTTCTGAAATCAAAAAAACTTGACACAAATAATCAGGGTCTCCTTCTAAAACAAAAAGCTGAGCATTGGGCATAATAATATATCCTTATAATATAACCATTAATCAGTAATTATAAATATATCTCATTCAATTTTACTTTACTTCCATATAAATGTCAAAATAAAATATTCTAAAAGAAGATTTATAAATTTTTAAAATATTACAAAAAAACTTTACTAATTAAAATACATTACAAAAACCAAATTCATCATTGAAATAGGTATTATAAAAAAAATTTACTAATTAAAATACATTACAAAAAAAACATATGAATTGAAACCAAAAAATGACTCTTTTTTTACCCCTTTTTTATCTCTTTCTAAATAATTTTCCCAGAGCAA
>JAGOMP010000005.1:87093-101148 GCA_017993505.1 Planctomycetota bacterium | reverse complement strand
CAAAATTGCCTCACCCACGCAAATTTACTTCACCAGCGCAATATACACATACCCAGATCAATATTCACATCCCCCGAGCAACATTGCTACCCCAGAGCAAGTTTTGCTTCCTCAGAGCAATATTCACTTCCCCAGAGCAACATTGCTTCCCCCGAGCAACATTGCTTCCCCCGAGCAACATTGCCTCCCCAGAGCAAATTTTGCTTCCCCCGAGCAACATTGCCTCCCCCGAGCAAATTTACTTTCCCCGAGCAAGTTTTGCTTCCTCAGAGCAATATTCACTTCCCCAGAGCAACATTGCCTCCCCCGAGCAAATTTACTTCCCCAGAGCAAGTTTTGCTTCCTCAGAGCAATATTCACTTCCCCAGAGCAATATTGCCTCCCCCGAGCACAGAGCAAATCCCCAGAGTACATAACATAAAAAAAGTGTCAGACATTATTGAATATTATATTCAATGGTGTCAGACACTTTATACCATTATAAATGAAGTTATAGACTATTCAGAAATTACTATCTGCATATCTTCGCCAAATCGGACTAATCGTGCACTATTGAAAATAATGACAAATGCACCGATATTGTGTAAAATGGCACCGATAACAGGAGTTAAAAGACCGAAACCAGAAAGTGTAAGACCAAAGATAATAAAAAGTGCACCAAAGATGAGATTTTGATAGACAATCCATCGTGTTTTGCGTGCAAGTTTGATGAGAAAGGGAAGGCGATCTAGTCTGTCGTTGAGAAGTGTAATGCTAGCACTTCCAATAGCAACATCGCTTCCTGCAGCACCCATAGCAATGCCTAAATCTCCAGCTGCAAGTGCAGGGGCATCATTGACACCATCTCCTACCACTGCAACTTTATATCCTTTTTCTTTCATTTCTTCTACAAGTTGTAGTTTTGTTTCTGGTAGACATTCTGCTTGTACACTATTGCAACCAAGTTCTTCGGAAACTTTTTTAGCAACTGTCCAGCGGTCTCCTGTGAGCATAACGATTTGTCGCACACCTAATTTTCGAAGTTCGTCTGTACAAGCTCGTGCATCTGCTTTTGTTTTATCTTCTAATCCAATCCATCCTAGACATTTGTTATTTTCTGCAATAAAAAGTGTACTGTATTGTGTAGCTGCTTCAATATCGCTAGAACGTAATGCACTGAAGTCAATATTTTCTTCGCGTAGCCAACTTTCTCTACCAACAAGTACAAGATTTTGTCTCACTCGTGCTTTTACTCCTTTTCCAGGGATTTCTTTCATTTCCATAGCATCGATAAGAGCAATATTAGCTTGTTTTGCAATCTCTACCACTGCTTTGGCAATGGGATGGTTACTATATTGTTCTACTGCTGCTGCAAGTTCTATCATGTGACTTGGATCAATTTGTTCTCCTGGTGCAAGTCGTGTAACTGTGAGATTTCCTGTAGTTAAAGTACCTGTTTTATCAAAGACAACAGCATCGATTTGCGTGGCTGTTTCTAAGTATCCAACTTCTTTAATTAAAATACCAAAACGTGCTGCACAAGATAGAGCAGCAACTAAGGCAGTAGGTGTAGCTAGGATAAGAGAAGAAGGACATGTGACCACTAGGGCAGTGATTGTTCTATAAATATCTCGAGAAAAGAATAAAATGAGTCCAGCGATCATTAAAATAGTAGGAGTGTACCAACCAACATGATGGTCAATGAGACGCATTAAGGGAATGCGTGTGCTTTCAGCTTTTAAGATAAATTCTTTGACTTTCCCTAATGTAGTTTGATCGCCAATTTTTGTAACTTTAATTTCTAGAACGCCTGTGAGGTTGTTAGTTCCTGCAAAAACTTCGCTTCCTGGAGCTTTATCTACTGGTAAAGATTCGCCTGTAATTTCTGCTTGTCGTACTGCGGAATGACCGTTTGTGACTTCACCATCAGCAGGGATATTTTCACCAGGACGGACTCGAATCGTATCTCCTATTTTTAAGTCACTAATAAGAATGCGTTCTTCTTTTCCTTTTGCATTGATTCTACAAGCTTCTTGTGGTGAAAGTCGGATTAAATTTTCAATAGCTGCTCTTGCCCCGAGTGCTGTTCTAGATTGAAGTTGTTCGGCTAAGAGCATGAAAAATGCGACAATACCAGCAGTTTGGTATTCTTGCAAAGAAAAAGAGGCAATGATGGCTAGAGCAGCTAGTTCCATCATTTTGACACTGCCTTCTTTTAAAGAATTTATAGCCCGAGCAATGACTGGAAATCCAAGTAGGATAGCACCAGAAAATGAACAGAGCGTGGCAATGTCTTTAGAATGGGCAAAGAATGCTTCTAAAATGTATGAGTTTAGAATCAGGGCTCCGCCAAGAAATGTTCCAAAAAGTTGTAACATTACTCGCCCTTTTTGGGTTTCGATTTGGACTTTGCGTGTATTTGCCACGATTAATCCTCCTTTGGTGCACCGATGCGATAGATGTCGGGATTGCTGTTAAATTGTAGTTGAAGTTCTCTTTTTGGTACTTTATTAGTAAATATGAAGAGTTCTTTGATTTTAGCTGTAAGTTCTTCTATGATGTTTTGGTAATGTTGTTCTATGAAAATAGCTGTGTTTTGATCATAGTGCTGGATTAAATTTTGAAAATAACCAGATTGGCTTTCCAATTCTTTTTGTATTTGCAATGCGTCATTATGGGCTTTTGCTAAAATTTCTGCTTGTTCCCCTTCAGCAATGTTTAAAATTTGTTTTTGATAGTTGCGTGCTTCATCTATTTTTTTATCAAATTCTGTTTTTGCACGAATGACTTCTTGGAATGCGTCTTGTACTTGGCGTGGTGCGACTACTTGAGGAACAACAACGCCTTGTAGAGAAATACCACATTCTAGTTTATCTAAAACTTCTTGGCTATCTTCTTTAACTTTACTACGTAAATCATCAATTTTATTGCGAAGTGCATCGTGAACTTCAAATGTTGCAGTTGTTTTGACAATGCTAGATGCCACAATGCTTTCTAACATGTTTTCTGGGTCTTTAAATCTTGTGTGGTATAAATATGGATCTGTGATTAAATAGCGCACTTGCCATTGATAGTGAATGATATTGGCATCGCCTGTGATGCAATAGCCGTCTACTTCAGGGTCAAGAGATTCTGGAATTTTTGAACTTTTTGTATCCATACTTTCATGGTACCAAAATGATTTGATCGTTAAAGTATGTTCTTTCCCAGTAGGAATTCGAATAATATCACTGAGTGGATAGGGCCATGTCCAATGGAGTCCTGGTTTAAGTATGCGGTCAGCTTTTGTTCCTTGTACTTTCCCAAATCGTAGAATCATAGCTTCTTCATTTTGATCCACTGTAAAAATGCCAGAAGATAAGAAGAGTATCAAGAGTAAAACCATGATACCTTTTAAGATGCGAAAGCTGAGATTCAATGCTTCTAAAAGGGAACTCCCTGCAGAATCCATTTCTTCTTGGCTGTTCGGAAGTTGTTGGTTTGTCATCCCGTTCTCCTTATTTGTTTTCTTCTTCGTTTGGTTGTTCTTCTTTTATATCATCAATTTTAGTTTCATCTACTTGAGTTTCATCCACCTTAGTTTCATCAATTTTAGCTTCATCTACTTGAGTTTCATCTACTTGAGCTTTGTCAATCTTAGTTTCATCTACTTGAGCTTTGTCAATCTTAGTTTCATCTACTTGAGCTTTGTCAATCTTAGTTTCATCTACTTGAGCTTTGTCAATCTTAGTTTCATCTACTTGAGCTTTTTCAATCTTAGTTTCATCTACTTGAGCTTTTTCAATTTTAGTTTCATCTACTTGAGCTTCGTCTACCTTTATTTTTTTAACCTTTGTTTCATCAATTTTTTGTTGTGCGTTTTTTGACTCCACAAGTTTTTGTTCGCATTTTGGAGCGAGAACAGGTGCATACTTATTAGGATTAAGTAAATCAAAAGGTGATGTATGTGTATCTAAAACAAGGGTAAGTTTTTTATTTTGTTCTAGAAGTTTTTCTAAAGATTTTAATTTTCGAAGCCAGATTGCCAATTCTTTATTTTGCTCATAGACTTTGTAATATTCAGCTGCAGCTGCATCACCTTGACTACGAATAATCGTGGCTTGGGCTTTTGCTTCAATGATGATGCGTTCTTTTTCAGCATTTGCTTGGGCTTTGATTTTTTTTGCTTCGCCTTCGCCTTGAGATTTATAATCTTGAACAAGACGATTTCGTTCTTCACGCATACGTGCAAATACTTCTTTTGTAGTACTTTCTGGCAGTTCAAGTTTTTTTATGCCAAAGAGTTCAATTTGAATTCCCAAGCTTTCTTCTACGCCTTGTTGTGCGTTTTCTTCACCATAATTAAGAAGGTGACGAATTTCGTTTTCAATAGCTTCTAGTTTTAAATTATTAATGTTATGAGAAACTAGGTGAGAAAATGGATGTTTTGCTAGCACACTATTGGTATAAGTTCTGATGAGTGCTTCTAAACTTTTTTGTGCGTTTTTATCTGTACCTGAACGACTTAAGAATTTTTCTGGATCAGCCACTTTCCAACCACAAAATGTTTCTACAATGACATTTTTATCGTCTTGTGTATATGTTTGTTCCATTTTTCCAGAGAATAGATGGATTCTAGCATCAAATCGGAAGTAATCTTGGAATGGATAAGGTAGTTTCCAGAACAAACCTGGTTCTGTTAAAGATCGTGTTGGTTTACCAAATGTAGTGATGACTACTGTTTCTGTAGTTCGAACTTGTACTGTTATAAGGTGAAATAGTAGAATGAGGGCTGTTAAGCTTGCAACTACTATTGTCAGTACTTTTGGTCTACTAGGTGTATTTTGTGCTTTCATTGTTTTTTCAACCTTTAAATTGTGTTCCTTTTTTAGGAATTAGACAATTATTTTTTTTGTTCTGTTTCATTAAAATCAAGTTGTAGAAGATCAGAACTAAGTTTGTCTTCTAAGTTTAAAATATCAACTTCTTTTTCTAAATTGAAAACGTCAATGACGTAGATTCGTGAGTCTTGGAGTTGTTTTTCTAATGTTTTTAAGTATTTTTGATTGAGGTAAATTTTTTCACCTTGTTCAAAGGATTTTGCAATGTTTTGAAATGCTTGTACTTCGGCTTTTGTCATATTGATCTTGTTTTCTTTGTAAGCCTCTGCTTCAATGAGAATTTGTTCTGCTTCTGCCTCAGCGAGTGGAAGTATTTCGTTTTTATATTTTGTGGCTTCTAAGATAGCAGTTTCTTTTTGTTCCATAGCACCAAGTACAGATTCAAAGTCCAGTGCAACATCTGTTGGCGGATGAATATTGCAAAATCCACAAGCAACTACTTCAATGCCAAGTTGGTATTTTTCTGCGTTTTGTTGAATTGTTTTCTGGAGTTGTTGACAAATAAGGAGTCGCTGATTGCCAAGTAAGTCTTGCATATGTGTGCCAGCAAGGTATTTTGTGAGTTCTCGCGAAGCAATGCTTTCTAAAAGTACGTCTGGTTTTTTATGTTTGTAGCTATAGTGTAAGATGTTGGAAATGCGATAGTGAATGAAAAAATCCATAGCTAGTAAGCTGACAGGAACGCCTTCATCTTTTTGTAGACTACCTGTTGTGCTTTGTGCAGTCATAAAAAAACTGCCATGTGCATGTCCGTGGTCTTTTGTGTATAGTAAGGCTTCTGATTCCTCTTGATCTTTATGATTATGACCATGACTATGCCCATGACTATGTCCATGACTATGTCTATGACTATGTCCGTGACTATGTCCTTTCTGTGCTTTATTGTCTTGTCCATGATCATCTGCATGGTCTCCTTCGCTATGATCTATGCCTACATACATCATCAATAAGCGATTGGCAGGATAATGGTACACTTTTTCAATGGGCCACGGAAGTTTATAATGGATGCCAGGTTGTAAAATTTGATCTTCTAAGGGACGCCCGAATCGTTCAATAATGGCTTGGTCTTGAGGATGTACAACTATAATGCAGTTAATAAAATAAAGAACAAGGATTTGGAAAATGAGTAAAGGCACTACTGCTTTTTCTAGAAAACGATAGAACCATGTTTCTGAAACTTGGAATCCAAATTGATAATCTAGTGTGTGGGCAGCAGTTTTAAGTAGACCTTTAGAACCAGTACAAAGTTCTAGAAAACGACTATCATAGGGGAAATGAATTTCTTTTCCAGCTACTCGAGGACGGTAGATTTCTAGAAATAAGTTGAACAACATTTCTAGGCCAATTAACATGAGAAAACCAGAAATTACAAATACCATGTAATATTCTGCCCAGAGAATTCCCATATTGTAGAGAGCCATGGAAATGCATGTAAAAAAACACAGTACAGCGTTTAAAAATAAGTAACTTCCGCCTGCTCGAAGTAGTGTCCAATTTTTTTCTTTAGCAAGTCCTAATGCGTATTTAGAATATAGTAGGGAAAAGAATGCAATACCACCTAAAAATGCTGCTGCAAGTGCAGAATTGCTAATGGGTGGTCTAAATGTTGTGCGTGTGTATTTATAAAAAAAGAAGCTACTGTTGATTATGAGTGCAAAACCAAAAATTAAGGTGGCAAAAGGAACTATCCATTTTTCAAAGAATGCAAGGCGTTTTATTGCAGAAAATGGGTCCTCGTCTTCTTCAAAAAGGGAGTTGTCAGGAGTGCTAGGCATAGTATGGTCTGTTTCTTCTTCGATTTTAGCTCGTCTTTGACGTGCATGCAGTACGATGATAAACCATATAAAGATGCCACTAAATATGTGCCAACTTTCGACATAAATTGCTTCGGACTGTGTCCAAGAAGCGATGATAAAAAGGATGCTGGCAGCTAGAAAATGAAAAATAATTCCGCACCAACTGAGCCATTCTATTTTTTTTACATTTGTGTGTTTCATAGTGAATCCTATGGTTAATTTATGCTGTTTCTCGTTCTTGAAATAAAATGAACGCTAAACTTAAAAAGCAGGCTAGCATAAAGAATGTGTAGCCTACAACGTATTGTAAATAATCCCAAGGGATTGTTCTGTCGGTCCATACTACATCGATCACCCAGTAAATTTGTAAATTAGGGATGATATAATAGCATAGTTTAATGAGCCAAGATTGTTCTATGTTTTTCCCAAATAGATAATCTGAAAACAAACCAAAAAGAAAAACAAACATACATATGAATAAACAAGGTAAGGGTGGGATTCGTGTGGATACTGCTGTAGCAACACCAGCCATGATGGTAGTTGCTAAGAAGATTAATAATGCTGCTTGAAAAATTTTGACATCTAATATATCCCAGCTGACTTGCAATTTCCAATTAGGACTAACAAGGCAGAGAACAAAAAACATCATAGTAAATGTGGGAATGGCACAGAGAACAGTAGTGGACATAAAAGGGCGGTCGTAAAAAAAATTCATGAAACCAGCCATGAGAAGGCAGAAAACAATGGAAAAAACATATCCTAGCATTACAGGATAATCTGTGTCAGAATATGCTGCTTCCGTGATTTCAGTTCGTACAAGTTGTAAAAGTACAATGGTAAGGATATATTGTGCTACCCATATAGATGTTAGAAGTCCTAAAAATTTACCTAAAATAAAGGAAACTCTAGATACTGGTTTTGTTAAAATAGTTAAAATGGTTTTATTGTCAATTTCATGATAGATAACATGAGATGCTGAAAATGCAGCAAGTAAAATTCCAGTAAGCCAGATCGTTGCTAGTCCCATATCTTTAATTAATTTATGATTTTCTAGCATAGCAAACATTGTGAATTGGGGAGACAGTAAAACAAGGACTAAGCCACACGTTGCTATAATTAAATAAATAGGCTGTCGAATAACTTCAATAAAAGTATTATAAGCAATAGTGAAAATTCTCATGGATTTTATTTTCCTTGTATTCTTTGTTGCGCTAATTGTAGTTCATGGTATGGAAATTCATGTCCAATAGTGCTATGTAGACCATTAGTATAATATGTATGTGCTTGTTCAAAGTTACCTTGAATTTCTTGTTGTATACCCAAAATATAGTAAATGTCATTGGCAATAAGTTTGTTATGAAGCCAAGGTGTGATGTCTGTTTCTTGTTTGTTATCATTTTGTTGTTGTTTGTTATCATCTTGTATATCTTGGGTTATTTTTTGATTAGAGAGCGAAGCAAGCAATTTTATCCACACTGTATTGGTTATGGTTTCATCCCATTGTATTTTATTATGTTCTGTCCAGACAGTTTCTTGTGTTTTATCTTGGAAATAGGCAACTATACCGTCCCATAATGCAGCTTTAATGCGGTATTCTGGTGCACGTTGCGGATTTTTGATTAACTTTTGAAAAATTTCTCGAGCTTCTTCGTATTTTTTTTGATTGAATTTCATAGAACCTAATAACATTGCGGTTTGAGCATAGGAAACAAGACCAGAAGGTGCATCATTGTATATGGATTTGGCAATTTCCATGGCTTTTCCAAAATTGCCTGCTTCATATTCTGTACGACATTCTAAAAATAGTACATTATAAGATCCGTCTACATCTAAATCTCGCTGTTTTAGTTCAGCAATCATATTGCGAACAATATCGTATTCATGTGCTTGCAAATGGATATGAATTAAAGCAAAAGTCTGTATTAATCGTGTTGCAAAAGGTATCCAAGATTCTGTAATAGATTTTGCTGTTTGATAATCACCCGATAAATAATATAAATGAGCCATCCACATGCCTTTTTGTTCCATTTCATTTTGAGTAGTTGCTTCTATGTCTTGACAAATATTCAATGCTTCTTGGTATTTTCCAACTTGAGTTAATAGAGGAAGTAATTCCATTTGAAATAAATTTTTTTCTTGGGGATGGGCGGTTGCGACATTGTCTTGTAAAATTTTGATATTTTCTAAAATAGGCAATGTTTTTGCATAGAGAAATAAAAAGAAATTTTTTTGAACAGACGTTGCATTTGTCCACATTTCTTTATACATATTTCTTGCAAATGACAATTTCGATTGAATGGCTAAAATTTCAATGCAATTTTTTTGAGCAACGAAATTCATTGTTTGACGTTGTAAGATGTACTTTAAATATATTAAAGCTTTATCATATTCACCTTGAATCATGTAGTAATTATAGGCATGTTGAAACAAAAAAGGAATCATTTTTAATTCATTTTTATGTTCTGTTTCTAGGTTTGTTAAATATTCTGTTGCTTTTGTCCAATTTTTTTTCTGAAATTCTAATAAAAATAAATCAATTTTTGCATATAAAAATTCAGGATATGCCTCTAAAATTTCTATGTAAACTTTTTCTGCTTCCTCTAACTTTCCTTGAAGTTGGAAAATTCCACCCTTTAATTCTAATAATTCTGGAAGTTGACCAAATTTTTCAAAACATATATCGAGTTGTTCTTGGGCATGTATAGCATTATTTTGTGCTAGGTATAAGCGTATAAGTTGATAGCGAGTGGAATAATTTTCTGGCTGTTTTTTTAGAATATTGCATAAAATTTCAATGGCTTGTCCAAAATCTTCTTGCTGTATAGCTTTTTGGTATTCTTCTTCTAAAAGTTTAAGATTATTTCCCGAATTTTGCATATTATAAACTAGTATGCCAACGGCAATAAAAAAAATGGCGATAGGGACTATAAAAGTTTGCCAATTGTTTTTTTGTTGCATAAAACACCTTTCTTTTATTGTACAATTTCAATATTGGGTCCATGGCATACAATGTTTTGCATGGTTTGTGTGTTTTCCCAAAATAAAGGACAATCTAGGTCATATTTTGTGATGATGCGTTGCGAAGCAGCAAATTGTATAGCTGCTGCTAAAGAAGTCGGTCCTTCCATCATGCAACCCATCATGCAAGGAATATTATATGATTCTGCAATATGAGCAATTTTAAGAGCTTGGCTAATTCCACCACATTTTAATAATTTGATATTTAGATAATCTACAGTTTGATGAGCAACTAGACGCAAAGCATCTTGTACATTAAAAATTGATTCGTCAGCCATAATAGGGATATCTGTATTATTTTTAACATAGGCAAGTCCAGAAAAATCATATGCAATGACAGGTTGTTCTACGAGTTCAATATTGCATAATGATAATTTACGCAATATTTGTACTGCTTCCCGAGGTGTCCAAGCTTGGTTTGCATCTAAGCGTAATTGAATGCTATCTCCTATAGCTTTTCGTATTTCTTGTACTCTTTGTATATCTAATTCTGGCGTGTCACCTACTTTTAATTTTAATATTGTAAAACCTTGTTGTACTGCATTGTATGCCTCATGAACCATTTTATCTATAGAATCTAAACTCAAAGTTAAGTCTGTTTGCAAAGTTGTATGAAAACCACCTAAAAGTTTATGAAGGGGGCGTTGAACTTGTTGACTCCATAAATCATACACTGCTATATCGACTGCTGCTTTTGCCACTGGATTGTGTGCAATGGATGTTTGTATTGCATGAAAGATGCGGTTTGGATATTCTAAATCCATGTCTACAATTGCTGGATAAATTTTTGTTAGAATTGCCTCTTCTATAGAGGCTAATGTCTCACCAGTAATGGCAACACAACTGCAGGCAGAACCGTGTCCTTTATGACCTGTATCTGTTTCTAATGTAACAAGAATTTCAGAAACTACTTTTGTTTCTCTCAATGCAGTTCGAAAAACCTTATTTAAGGGAATATTTTGACGTTGTAAAACAATTTTTTTTATTTGCATGACATATCTCGTACTACTTTCTTAACAAGAAATAGCAAGTGTTTTATTTTTCTTGAAATAAAGTAAAGGGATTATTGAGGGGCTTGTTTAGTTCTTTATGAGGAGACTCTATTGTTTGGGTTTCTACAGCATCTTGTTCACGATAATGAATGGCAAGCAATGTAATATCGTCATGTTGTTCTGCATTACCAATAAAAGCTTGGATATCGTCCAATATAGCTTTCACCATATTTTGTGCTGTTAAATGACTATATTTTTCTACAGCATTTTTTAGCCTTGCTAATGTGTACATTTGACTATCTTTATTGTGTGCTTCTGTTGCACCGTCTGTAAATAAAACAATGGTGTCTCCTCGTTCCCATTTTAATTCTTTTTCATTTAAAAGACGAGAAAAATTACGAAAATCTACGCCTAATACAATGCCCCCAGAACGAAATGCTTCACATTTGCCAGTACTATGTTTATAATGCAAAATATGTTCGTGACCAGCAGATGCATATGTTAATTTTTCGTGATTCCAAGAAAATAAAAGCATACTAACAAATTTTCCAGAACCGCTAATGTCTTTTAATAATAAAGAGGCACTTTGTAAAAGAATGTCTTTAGGAGATTCATAACTCATCGCAAAACAACGCACAAACGAACGAAGTTCACTCATAATTAATCCTGCAGGGATACCTTTTCCTGAAACATCACCAATGCACATATAGTGACGATCTTCTACTGTAAGTACATCAAAATAATCTCCCCCGATTTCTTTGGCACTTACCATAATGCCATAAATATCTAACTCAGGAATAAAAGGAAAACTTTTTGGCAATAATGTATCTTGAATGCGTGAGGCAAGTTGCAATTCATGCTCCCATGCTTGTTTTTGTTCTAATTCAGTTTGCGTTGTTAAATTTTCAATGGCAAAAGCAATGTGATGAGCAAAAACTTCTAAAACTTCTGTCCCACGAGTCAACATATTTTCTCGATCTAAGTACAAAAGTCCAACAAGACGATTTTGTACCCAAAGAGGTGCATAAATACCTTCACCTGTTCGTAAAATATGTTTATCACGTGCAATTTGTTCCATCATATCTTTATTTTTTTGAAATTCACGATACAATGCATTTTCTGTATTAAACTCTACTGTGCCAGCCATATATCGAAGTTTTTTAATTTTCTTATCAAAAAATAAAATATATGTATTGGTAGCACCAGTCAATAAACGCAATTTTCGTAAAATTAAATGTGCCAGCTCTTTTTCTGTTTGTTTTTTCAATATTTCTGGCGATGCATCTAAAATATTTCTTAAACTCTCTCGTGTTGCCTCATTTTTAGCTAGTGCAATTTCCTTTTCACGATGTAGAATAAACGACGAAATCAAATGAGCAATTAATTGTTCCATTTGTTCTGGACTATATTGGCTTAAAAAATATAGCCATTGACTAGGGGATGAAAACATTTCTGATAAACTTGATAATTTTTCACCATCAGAATAAAGAGCAACAGCACAAATTAACGCTGGAAACCAATCTTTCACAGCTTGAATATAGGGAATCATAGCTGATGTACTATAAAAAAGATCGAAAAAAGCAACAGCAATTTGACCGCCTTCATTATATATGCGTTTTGCCACATCTCGGGCATCATCTCCACCTAATGCTAAAATCAAATTATATTGGACAATTCGATCTTGCGTAATTCGTAGATTACGACGAGTTACATAAAGGTTATCGTAACTGCCACCACCTTGAATTTCACAAAGGCGTAGTAAATCATTATAACGACGCAATACATTTTCATCATAATCTACGCAAAGTAAAACAGTATATGTTACAGAATCATTCCATTCAATCACGATACCCTCTTTTATAGTAAGAAGAACAATACTACAAGCTTATTTACAACTAAATTTTCTTAATTTTTCTTAACGTCTATATACATATATCTTACCATCATGTGATAATAAAATCAATGGAAAAGCATTTGATAAACAAAACAACGAAGATATTGGAAACATATTAGAAATATCTAATGAATGAGTCCATTCCCAATTTTTCCAATGATAAAAAATTACTTTATTTTCAGAATCTACTAAGCCAATCACATTTTCTGATTTATCTATGAATAATTTTTCAATATTGCATGAATGCGAACCAATACAATTCCATTCTTTTGTCTCCCAATCTAGGATAAAAACAGAATTTTCATGCCAAGCCATTAAAATATTAGAATTAGTCAACAATATCATTTGACCAATAAAATCTGTTTTTACAATAGGATTTCTGCTAAGTTTCCCTTTGTTAAAATCAAAATCATATACTTTAAAACTTTCCTTTAAACGATTTTTTTCTAAAGAAAGAGAAACAACACAATCATTATAGAATGTTACAGATAAGCCAGCACGGCGCAATCGATCTGATTCACGATATGAATCATCTAATGAATTATAAATTTCAATAAAATTAGAAAAACCACGAAAAATCCAAACACCATCAGAAGATACATTCCAAAATTCAACATTGCGTTTAGGGTGAATGCAGTATACATCTTGCTTTTTTTTCAAATCCCATTTAATGCAATAATTATTTTTATCTACTGAAATTAATACATTGCCATCCCATGAAAAAAGTAAAGATTGAATAGATTCTTCATGAAAATGTTCTTTCCCTTGTAAAATACAGATAACATTTTTGCTTTCAAAGTCTAGTAAAATAACTTTGCCAGATTCTACTCCTAATGCCACTACATCTTTTTGCCAAGAAACAGCAAAAGCAGTGATATTTTCTTTAAAATATTCTTTTCCATCTAACCATAGATGAGGTTGTGCTTGCTCAGATGTAATTAGTTGTTCTTGTTCTGTTGTAGTAGCTACTTTTTCTGTATCTGTGACTTTATCAGGTATGATTGCTTCTTCTATATCTGTGAGTTGTTCTTGTTCTGCGAATTGTTCTTGTTCAATTACTTTTTCTTTTTCATTTATAGTATTAATTTGTTCATTTTTATTTAGTTGTTCTTGTTCAATTACTTTTTCAGTTGTTATTACTTTTTCTTTTTCATTTGTGATAGTAATTTGCTTTGTATCTGCTAATTTTTCTTTTTCTATTAGTTGTTCTTGTTCTTCTATCGTAATTTGCTTTGTATCTGTGAGTTGTTTTTGTTGTGTGAGTTGTTCTTGTTCATTTGTAGTAATAATTTTTTCTGGCACAATTGCTTGTTCTTGTTGTGTAATATCTACTTGTTCTTTTTCTATTAGTTGTTCTTGTTCTTCTATCGTAATTTGCTTTGTATCTGTGAGTTGTTTTTGTTGTGTGAGTTGTTCTTGTTCATTTGTAGTAGTAATTTTTTCTGGCGTAATTACTTGTTCTTGTTGTGTAATATCTACTTGTTTTTTTTCTATTA
>JAGOMP010000005.1:0-86993 GCA_017993505.1 Planctomycetota bacterium | reverse complement strand
TTTTGTTGTGTGAGTTGTTCTTGTTCATTTGTAGTAGTAATTTTTTCTGGCGCAATTACTTGTTCTTGTTGTGTAATATCTACTTGTTCTTTTTCTATTAGTTGTTCTTGTTCTTCTATCGTAATTTTTTCTGTATCCGTTAGTTGTTCATTTGTAGTTAGTTGTTCATTTTCATTTGTGATCGTAATTTTTTCTGTATCCGTTAGTTGTTCATTTGTAGTTAGTTGTTCATTTTCATTTGTGATCGTAATTTTTTCTGTATCCGTTAGTTGTTCTTGTTCTGTGAGTTTTTCTTTTTCAGTTACTTTTTCATTTGTAGTAATAATTTGTTCATTTGTAGTAACTTGTTCTTGTTCTGTGAGTTTTTCTTGTTCTGCGATCGTAATTTTTTCTGGAGCAGTTATTTGTTTTGAAGTTGCAGTTTTCTCTTGTATGATTTTGTCTTGAATGTTTGAATTTGTATTGTTATTGAATGTATTTTGTTTTGAAGTTGTTTCTGGAGAAGATGTTGCCTTATGTTGACTTGGAGATAAGGCAAGCGTATCTAGGGAGTGTTTTTTTTGTGTTGTATCTTGTACAATTTTATTATGAGCTACTATATTTAATGATGTATTATTAGAAATAGGGATTTGTTTTGTATTATATTGTTTGATGATTCTGTTTGTTATAGTAATCCAAAATGTGCATAATAGGATTGTTATGATGAATCGTAGAAAATTTTCGTTCATGTTTTTTTCCTATTTTTTTGTTTTTAATATTTTTGTTTTATTATTGAATGTTTTATGAACCTGAGGGACCTTTTACAATATCCCAAGTTTCAATGGAGTTTTCATCGACGACAAAGTCTGCTTCTACATCTTTTTTGATGAATATATCGCTTGCTGTAGCACTTTCTGTATCGTCATATCGAATTCCAAATGCATGTCGACCTGTTCTTCCTGCATGTTTTGGATATGCATAGCATGTGAATTCTCTTTCTGCCTTGTTTATACTATCAGCATCCTGAGCTGTTGATAAGTAAAGTCGATAGTTATACGCTGAATCAGTTCCAATACTTGAATTGGTCGTAAGGGTAATGGTAGATAAAAGTGCAGGTTGTAATCGTCGGTTGGATCCATCTCTGAAATTGTGTATTCCTAGTAATTCTCCTAATGTAGCAAATTCATAGATACCATCACCATCTATATCTATATAATTTCGTGTTCGAAATTCAAGTTGTGCTCCCTTGATAAGAAGTAAATTTGCAATGGCTCTTTGTTCTTGAGAACTCATTTTCATTCGTGTGTAGGCTGGAACTGTAAGAGAAAATAATGCACCAATGATTGCAATTACAATGATAAGTTCAGTGAGGGTTAATCCTTTTTGTTTCATATTTTGCCTTTCTAAAGAATAGATAAATAGTAGCTCTGTGTAGCTTTATGTAGGGAGATGGCTACTTTATAAAAGTATAAAAGTAGCCATGTATTGATGTTGGCTACTTTTTATAAAGTAGCCGTGTATTAGAATATGCTATTTTAAAAAAAATAGTCATTGTTTGTTAATCAATTTGAAAATCTGTTCCACTAACTTGAGTATTTATTACTTGTATGGGGTAATAGGGCTTCGATACTCGTTGTTGAGGCATTGAATGTGGTATTCGCCTTCTGGTAGGTGTAGGAATGTGTAATAACCTTGAGAATCTGTTAAGATAGTTTGGTTCGTTTCTAAAATTTTAACTTGAGCGTTGTAGACTGGTTCGTTGTTGCTGTCTAGAATTTGACCTTGTATGTGACCACCTCTTGTTTTCCAAGGCATGCTGGGAGTACGTACAGGTGTGCTAAAGAGTTCTGTGTAAATATTTTGTAAATTAGACATAGAAGCAGTTTTTCCATTATGGGCGTAACTATAAAGTACAAGTCCGTGTGTGTTTTTGTTTCTAGCGTATTTAAATTGGGCAATGGTGTTGGCATTAGAATTGAGGTAGGCACCAACTCCCATGTATACATGACGATTATAGGCATTTGCCATAATGTCATTTACGCGTGTTTGATATATATTGGAATCTGTAGTATAGTTCATGGGAAAATTAGCATCAATAAGTCCTTGTTTCATCCATGTTGCCCAATCTTGTAATCTATAGTCATAGGCATCGTTACGTCCTGCAAATGTGGCTGCTGTGACTTTCATTGCTGGTTTGACTCGGACAATTTTGGCATACATAGTTCGAAGCCAATCTGTAAGTTGTCTTCGTCTCCATGCACGGAAGTTGGCATTGTTAGCAGCTGGTTTACCTGTTGTACCGAATTCTTTATTGTAACGAGCAATGGCAGTGGGGTTATATCCTGAATCTTGTTGTGGGAGGCGAATGTAGTCAAAATGAATTCCGTCTATGTCATAGTTTTTGACAATGTCCATAGCTACATTTTCGTTCCATTTGAGAGCATTGGGGTTGCCAGGATCTAGGTAATAGCCTTCACTGATGCATTTTTCTCCTGCATAATTTTGTGTCAAATATTCTGGATGGGCATTGACCACATGGGCTGCACTGGATGGTTTGTTTTTAGTAGAAACAAGGAGAGTAGTCATCCATGCATGGACTTCGATCCCAAGGGGAGCTGCATATTCAATCATAGTTTTTAGCACATCTAAGTTTGAAGGAATGCAAGTGACTCGTGGTTCTGTGTTGGGATATTTTGGAAAATAAAAAGCATCTCCGCGACGTCTGATTTGAACTACAACTGCATTGTAGCCGTATTGTTTTAAATTTTTTAGAGTAGATTGAATTTGTGCGTCAGTTAATGCTCCATTGTTCCAAGTGTCTACCCAAGCTGCTCGAAATTCATTTTTTGCATCCATTTCTTCGTCTTGTTCATATACTGTTTCCATTTCTTCATCTTGTTCATTGACTATTTCAAAAGATGAATCGTCGTTATGAAGAATGCTGTCTTTTGAGGGATCGAAATCAAGATATTCTTGTGAAAAAGTGACACTACAAAGACAAATAAAAAGAAAGATACATAATTTTGAATTCATAAATTTTCCCTTTCATTAAGGAGGAATGATGATTATATTATTCATCAATACAATATTATAACTTTTAGGCAATAGAAATCCATACTTTTATAATGCTTGCCTAAAAAATAAGAAAAAAATGTAAACTTATATCAATATTATAACTTTAATTTTATAATGCTTGCCTAAAAAATAAGAAAAAATTTAAAACTTGTATCAATTCACTTGTTTTTTTTGAATAAAAAGTTAGAATAATTATAAAGTAACAGTTTTGCATGAATATAATATTGGGCAGTTTAGGAGTTTTCTATGGTTATTTTTCAAAAAACATTATCTACAATGGATAAATTGCGTCAAAAAAAGTATGCAAATAATACTGAAAAACAAGAATTATTGATGCAATTAGAAGTGGAAAACCCTACACATAAACAAGTATTATGGATGTTGCATGAACCAGATTCTATTCTTCGGGCATTTGCGTATCGCTGTATATTGAAAGAAAAAAATCGAGGTATGCTTTTTACACTCATCCAAGAATTAGAAAAGGCTACAGGAAAGACAACGCAAATTTTATACGAATTGATTGCATTATTAAATATTGAGGATATTTTGCCTTTTTTGCAGAAGAAAATTTCTAGTCCTATTGTAGAGGATCGAAAGCTTGCCATAAATATCATCCAATGTTTTCCTAGAGTGGGAGTTGTTTTAAATTTAGTACAAGAAGCTTTGCAAGATCCATGTGAGGAGATACGCTATATTGCATTAGGAAAAATTGTTACTTACATCCATCGTGACGAAATTTTTCTACAAGTTCTTTCAATGATTCATGATCCATCGCCTAGAATTCGTTTAAAAACTGTCCAAGAACTTGCCAAAACAAATTCTCCAGAATTAGCAGAACATTTTTTTTCACGTTTGCCAGAAGAAACTATTGAAATCCAAAATGTAATTATGGAAAGCCTGACACGGCTAGCCCAGAGTGGTGAACCAAAAGTTTATAAATATCTTATTTCAGAACTTGCCAGTGTTCATGAGATTTCACGCAAACATGCTGCGCAGCTTTTAACACAGATTCCAGAAAAAAAAGAAGTTTTACGACAATTTTTGACATACACTCGTGGAATAGCAACTTGGCTACGCGATCGTGCATTTGAAACTATGCAACCAATTGCAAGTAATATTTCTAATGAAGTGATAGAATTATTGCAAGAAGATGATGATATTTTATTAAAAATAGATACAATGTTTTTAGGAGCATATTTAAACGATCTTCGCATTATCCCCTATATTACAGAAATTATAGAAAATGATTATGATTGGTGGGTTAAAATTTCTGCGATTGAAATCGTAGGTAAAATGAAAGTCAAGGAGATGCTTCCTATTTTAGAACATCATCAAAATAATCCTGAGCTTATATTAAGTATTATTTCAGTATATGGTGAAATTCAAGATCCAGATAATATTCCGTTTTTATTAGAATGTTTACAAAGCACATCTAAATCTATAGGATTAGAAACAGTACGAGCACTTGGAAAATATTCTCATCCTAAAGTAAGTCAAGTTTTACAAAATTTAGCTCAATATCATGAGAATTGGATTTTACAAGACGAAGCACAAAAAATTTTAAAAGAACAAGGGCAAATTGTTCCTCTTACAGACAGACCATTACAGTATGAATTGAATTCTGAAGAAAGTTTTTTAGAATTACAAGAATTACAAAAAACAATGGAATTTGAAAAACAAAAAAAAGAAGAAAATATTGCACTTTCAAAATTAAGAGAAAAACAAGAAGAAACAGAAAACACAATAGAGATCAAAGAATTATATGAGGATAATTTCCAAGATATTGATATTTACGAAAAACAAGAAGTAAGTGTTAGGAAAATTGATCCGATTCAATTAGATATTTCTTTAGGAAAACCATTGCAACAAGAGCCAATCAAAACAATACCTATTATTCCTCCTAAAGTACAAAATTTTCCATCTATACTACGATCGATTCCCAAGTCTGAGACTTCTAATCAGGAATAGGAAAATATTTTGAAGTATCGAGTATAAAAAAAGATCTATTCATATCATACAGGAGTTTCTATATGAATGAACTCAATTTTGAATTTCAAAGAATTGATGAAGTGACTGGTACTCTTCTAATAGAAGGTACTATTAATACTCAAACTGCTTTGGATTTAGAAAAAAAAATCCAAGAGTTGCAAGGAGATAATATTACACATCTTATTTTAGATATGGTTGGGGTTAAATATGTGAATAGCACTGGCGTTGGAACATTAATTAATATTGCCGATGCTCTCATAAAAAATCCAAATGGAAAACCAGGAAATTTAGCATTAATTCAACTTCCAGCAAAAATTAAAGTAATTTTTGACATGTTGCAACTAAACAATCTTGTTAAGATTTTTCCAAGTCAAAATGATGCTTTAAAATATTTTCGTGAAGGTAGTGAGAGTGAAAATAAATCTTTTACATATTATCCAGTGACAAATAAATTAGTAAATAGTGAGATGAATTCCTCTAAGGCATCAGTGGGGGATACTTTAATTCATCCTACTTTACGACCCCTTTCTTTGCCAGCTGAAAGACCAAGCATTTCCCACGATCATAAACATAAAACATCCATCCATTTTTCTGGTTTAGATTCTATGGCAAAGATGGCATCTAATCTTGGGGCACCAATAGGTAATGCTTCCATTCCTGCTAATGCTGTACAACCATCTAGTTCTATTCTTAACACAAATGAAATGAAAATGGAAAGTCAACAACCTATGACAAAACATGATTTGCAAAAACATTTAACACAATGTTGTAAGTTAATAGATATTTTTCTTGATAAAATTGATTTTGATACAGATGAACTAGAACAGATTCAAGAGGTTTTGCATGAAATAGGAAAAGTAATTATTGAAAAAACAAAACCCCACCAATTATTAAATTATAATTTCATTACTAATCCAGAGTACACAGAGATTCGATTTCGAATTACAGGTGATAAATAATTTTTTCTATTACTTCTTGCAAAATATTGCATAATAGATAGAGAGAAAACTTTTTATTTCTTTTATAAAACATAAAATACAAAAGGAATAAAAAAGTTTTCTTTTATATATATTTTATAAGGAGTGACCATGAAAAAAATATTCATATTGTTTTGTTGCTTTTTTTTATGTTGTGGTCTATATGCACAACAATTGCCATTACCACTACCATTACCATTAGAAAAAAAAAATTGAAAATATGTGGTTAAAGCCAACATATAATCAAATAATTGAACTTTTAGATACAAGAGTTCAAATAAATTTATATGAATTGCCTCAACGTTTTTTCCCTAAAGTTCCTGCAAGCACTATATTACAGGATTATCTAAATAAGATATATATTATAAAATTGAAATATATTCAAAGAAAGAAACAGTGTCCTAAACAAAAATTTTTTTCTTATGAATATGAATATATTATCAAGAAAAATGGGCGAAAACAATGTAGTATATTATATTTTTATATAAGTAAAACTGATAAAATAGAAACAATACAAGAAGTTGCTAAAATGAAAGAACAATATTAAATATTAAAAGTAAGTTGCAAAAGATATAATGAATCCTGAGTAATCACGTTCTAATTTTTTTACTACCCAGCTATATTCTAACCGAAAGATAGATTCTTCCCAAGGTCGAAAATGAATGCCAATAGTATAACGTTCGCTATGTTGCCAATGGTCAGATTTCATTTTTAACCAATCATATTGAAAAGAAATTCCCCATTCTTTTGCCCAACTTTTCCAAGTTTCAGGCAAAAAGCAATATTCAAATTGCAAATAATGACCTTGTATGCCAGAAAGTCGTTCTATATCTATAGCATTACATTCAGCATGCCATATCATATATTCCCCAGATATGCTAAAATAATCTCGATCTGTGATCCAAGGAAATGGTCCCCAGCGAACAAAAAAATCGACTGCAACGGCTTCGTATTGTTTTGAATTATCGTATTCGCCAATCAATCCAGATAGCCCTAATGACCAAGAAGAAATTTCTGGTACAGACATAACAAATCCGATTCGACCTGCACCTTGGAAACTATGAAAATCGTTTTCATCAAAATTTTTATTCCCTTTTTTATTTCCTTCATTTTGTAAAAATGCATCTTTTCCAAATCCGTTGGACAATAAAAAATTATATGTAATATAATAATTTTTTTCTTCAGGCCATTTTCCAAAAATAGAGATTCCTGGGACACTCCAAACAACAGGTACTAAGTATTCTGAATTCCAAGGGATAGAGCTTAAAGAATTAGAGGGAGATGAAAAATTTTCATTATAATTTCCAATCGGAACTGGAAGAATTCCCAGTTTTATACTCCCCCATGAAAATAAATTTACTAAAAAAGAAGCTTGTACTATTTTAAATTCTTCTTCATTATACATAACTTCAATTTCTGCTCCAAATAAATCGTGCCAAGAAGAACGTAAGGTAAGACCAACACGAGATAAAAAAAATTTATCATTCTTTCTATCAGAAAACCCACCATCTAAATATCCACCTATCCACACTTGAGAATGGATTAAATGATGATAAAAATTATATAATAATCCATGTTGATTTTCTTTTTTAAACGAAGCAATACATTCATCATATAAAGTTTCTTGACGAAATGAACCTTTTGATAAGTGTTCTGTTACCTTTTGTTGAACATGGACTGTTTCTTTTAATTGAATTACTTCTTCTGTTAATGCACGAACTTGAGCTTCAAGCTCTTGAACACGTTGTTGTAAATCTTGATTGTTATTGTCGCAAAAACTCATGTTTTCAAAAATAAATAAAAGATAAAAAAAAATAAAAAAAAACATATATTTGTTACCTTAATTGATAACTGACAATAAATAAATGATTTCTCAAACTTGACAAAATCAAAAATAGCGATAGAATAGAGCCAAATAAATTTCTAATAATATAATTTTTTACCCTTCCCGTAACATATTATGGAAAATATAAATAGACGAATAGAACCATTATAAGTTCAAGAAATACTAGAAAAAGATTTCCTTATCCTAATATCCTACTTTTATTCTAAGACTACTGCAATAAAAAAATTTCTTTTCAATATAATCAATAAGCTGATAAATAAAAAATATTTTAAAACGTATATCACAAGGAAAACAAACAACATGGCACTTGTCCAAATTATTAACATACATAAAGCATTTTCCCATGAAAATATTTTAGAAGGCATTCATGCAAAGATTGACCCAGGCAATAGAATTGGTCTTGTTGGAGACAATGGGACAGGCAAAACAACATTGTTCAAAATCATTTTACGTTTGATACAAGAAGATCAAGGTGAAATCATTCTCATGAACGATATAAAGATAGCATACTTGCCGCAAATTTCTGACTTAGATGAAAATCAAACAATCTTACAAGCTGCTCTAGAAGGATATAGTGATTTACAATCCATAGAAAAAAAACTAGAAAAAATTCACCAACAAATGGAAATAGCAGACTCAAAAACAATGAACAAATTGATTGAACAACAAGATCATCTGTTAATGCAATACGAACATGCAGGTGGATATAAATTTCGTGCAGACACAGAAGCTGTTTTACATGGGCTTGGTTTTTCATCAGATCAATTTGATAAACCCATTGGGCAACTTTCAGGTGGACAAAAAAACCGTGTCGGTCTTGCCAAAACATTGCTTAGAGAATGCGATTTATTTCTTTTAGATGAACCTACAAACTTTTTAGATATTGAATGTACAGAATGGCTAGAAAATTATTTAAAAAATTCAAATCAAGCTATGGTTATAATTTCTCACGACCGTTATTTTCTTAACCAAGTAGTCGATGAAATTTGGGAAATTCACAACGCAAAATTGCAAATTTTTACAGGAAATTATGATAAGTACCAAATTGCAAAAGAAGAGCAATATAATCAACAACAAGTATTATACGAGCGACAACAAGAAGAAATCAAGCGTCAAAAAGATTTTATCCGTCGAAATATTTATGGACAAAAGCATAAACAAGCACAAAGTCGCCGCAATATGTTAGAAAAAATGGAATTGTTAGAAAATCCAACCCAAGGAAAACAAATTCATGTTTCTATTGAAGTGGAACGACCACAATTAGATAGAATTGTAGAAATAAGAAATTTGGGACATACATATGGAAATGGTGAACCATTTTTATTTCAGGATTTAACCTTTTCTATGGAGCGATCTGAACGATTGGCTATTATGGGGCCCAATGGTTGTGGAAAATCAACATTGCTTCATCTTATTATTAAAGAATTTCCACCAGCTCAAGGAACTGTTCAGCTCGGTGAAAAAGTATCACTAGCATTCTATCATCAAGAATTTTTAGGATTAGACAATGAAAAAACAGTGTTTGATTCTTTAAAAGAATTCTTGCCATTAGAAGATGATGTTCAAGTTCGTAAACTCCTTGCTAGTATGTTGTTTATAGGAGATGAAATTTATAAAAGAGTGGAACATTTATCAGGTGGAGAAAAGAGTCGTTTGTCTTTGTTACGCTTACTTGTCAAAAAACCAAATTTTCTTGTTTTAGATGAACCCACTAACCATTTAGATATTAAATCACGACAAGCTTTAGAAACAGCCTTAAATAATTATGATGGAACACTTTTATTTGTTTCTCATGATAGATATTTTATTGACCAAGTGGCCACACGCCTTCTTCATTTTCATAATAAAAAATGGATTAGTTTTTATGGCAATTACACAGATTTTCAGACTTCTAAAGAATATATAATACCTAAAGAAGATCCAGAAACAAAAAAGAAGCGTGATGCTCATGAAAAAGCCACATTTACAAGATCTGTAAAAAAACCTAACATCAATGACTTAGAAAAAAAAATTATGAAGTTAGAAGAAAAAATCGCCCATATTAACAAACAATGGGAGGAGGAAGATATTTATCAGGACATAGAAAAAGTAAAACAACTCACACAACAACAACAGGAATTACAAAAAGACTATGAAGAATCCATGTCACTTTGGGAAGAACTTATTTCTTAAACTTCCATCTATCTATTCTTATCTATTCCATATAAACAGAGGAAATTTCGTAATGTGCCTTTTGTTTGTATACCTTGACAAAATTTCTGTTTTTTGATAAGATAAAATAGAAAATGTACAAAGAAAATTTAAAAACTTTTCTATGGAAACATAGAGGAAACAAAAAACAACAATAGAGAAATCAGGTATATAATGTTTCGTTTTAAAGCATTAGAATTAATGAATTGGGATTGCTACCCAAATTATCGAATTCCTTTAGATGGGGAAATCATCCTGTTAGTCGGTCCCAATGGTAGTGGAAAAACAACTTTTTTAGATGCATTGCGCGTGCTACTGAATAGTCCAAGATTAAGCAAAAATCGCACATTGTATCATTATATACAAAAAGATGTTGAAATCGGAATGATTAAAGGCGTTGTCACCAATCAACTTGTTAATGGGCGACGTCCTTTTGCTTTTTTAGGGATTCATGGTGATGTAGACGTTTCCCTTATTTGTCTTATTCGAAATAAAGGTCCTCAAAGAATTGAAAAAGAGTTTTTTATTTTAAAAGGAGATATCCCCTTAGAAGATTTAAAAAGCTTAAAATCTGGTTATTCGCCTACTCAATATTCTAAACAACTTGAAGAAGCTGGGGTATCTCGTTCTACATTGCGTTTGATTGCTCTAGAACAAGGAGAAACAGATAAAATTGGGCAAATGAAACCAGAAGAATTATTAAATCTTGTTATGGACATTACAGGTAATCGCGACATTATCAAATGTTATGAAGATGCACGAAATAATTATCGAAAAACATCTCAGCAACTCATTGAACTTCGTTCAGAGTATAATAAGATTTGTGAACAAAATCATAATTTAGAACGACTTGCCCAACAAGCACAAACATATAAAGAATTACTAGATGAAAAACGAATCATTGAATTAGAAAAACTTCCATTGGCACAATGGTATCGAGTATTAAATGAAATCCATGATATAGAAAAAAATATTGTGGAAATCCAAGAAAAAAAACTAGTATTTGACAAAAAAGTTACTATGTTGCAGGACCAGATATCCCTTATGCAAGGCAATATTGAAGGGATGGAAACACAACAACAAGAATTGAGACAAACATTATTCTTGCAAGATAAAGAATTGAGCCAAATGAACCAAAAAATTGGTCAATGCCATTCTGAATGGCAAAGAATGGAGCGTCTAAAAAAAGAAATTGAAACTATGCCACAAGATTTAGATAAAGAAAGCATTCAAACAACTCTGGAACAATTGCAAGAAGAATATTACCAAAAGAAAAACAAATTGTCACAAGCTCGCCAAGATATGAATCGTTTGCAACAAGAACGAAAAGATATGAGTCAGAAAAAGATTCCGAGCTTTCCAAAAGAAATTGAAATATTCCGAGATATTTTAGATACAGAAAATATTGATAATCTTATTTTTGCAGAAGGGATTGAAATTACAGAACCAAAATGGCAACTTGCCATTGAATCCTTTTTAGGTAGAGAACGTTTTACTATTTTTGTAGATGATAAAGATTTTCTCTATGCAAAAAAATTAGGCGAAAAATATAAATATAGTAACTATATTAGTAAATACGAATCATATCCTCTTCCTACACAGATTCGTTCCAATTCTATTTTAGCAAATTTACGAGTTTTAGATTCAAGAATTACAGCACGATTGATTGGACTTAATGAAATTCTCTTAGTTGATACAGTAGATGAAGGGCATCAATACAGTGAGTTCATTACCATCACAGTTCAAGGATATAGACAAGACAGGCGAGGCGGGATTTTTATTGCCCGAGACGTTCGATTTTTTTGTGGTGGTATGGCAATGGAATTGCAACTCAAAGAAAATGAAGAACAAATCAGCAAACAACAAAAAGTCATAGATACATTGCAACAAGAAGTGCAAGAAAATAACACACAAATTCAAACACAAGAAGAAAAACTCATTATTTTACGAAAACAAGAAGAATGGGAAAAAACAAAAGAAAACTATGATAAACTTCAACAACAAGGCGAAGAATTATTAAATAGTTCGAAAACTTTAGAACAAGAAAAAAATAAAACTCTCGAAGAAATTAACAAAATCACAGACGAACGAAACAAAAAAAATAACGAAATCCGTGATGTGCAAAAAGAATGTGATAAAATTTTTCGTGATAAGCGACAAATGGAAGAGTCCATGGCTGATAAGTCTCAAATTTTAAGTCAGTTGAAATGGCAAAAAGAAGAATTAGACAAAACATTACCAAAAGACACAGAAACAACATATATTCCAGAACAACTAGAAAAACCAGAATGGCTTAACCAAAAATTACAAGAACTCAATCATCATATTGAAGTTTATGCTGGTTCTCGAGATTTAAACTTAATCATTCTATTTGAACATGAAAAACAAGAACTTCATTCCAAACGAAAGCAATTAGAACGACAAGAAGATGATCAACGCCTCAGATCTCAAGAATTAGAAAGATGCCGTCGCGATTACAAAGAAATGATTAGCCAAACTATTGAATTTTATAGCAAAGCAATTAAAGAATTGTCAGATGTTGCAGGTTGTAAAATGCGCATTCAACTAGAACTTGGAAGCGGTGAAAGCTTGATTGAAGAAGCCAAACTTCAAGTCAAAGTTGCATTTGATAAAAAACATGAGGTAGATATCCATGATAAATCTTTATCAGGTGGACAAGACGTAATTTCAAGCCTTATCTTGCTTGTAGCTCTTTCAAGAATTGAACAAGAACGAGGCAGTGGATTTTTTATCATGGACGAACACAATGCACATTTAGACATGTTAAGAATCATGGAAGTTGGTCATTTTTTACGCTCTACAAAAGCCCAATTTATCTTAACAACACCTACTACTGAAAATATTGCTGCATTAGCAGTTGCAGACCTCATCATAACATTTAGCAAAAAGGAAGGAGCGACTTCAATGGCACCTAAACCACGATTTATACGAAGGATGTAACATGGCAAAAATACTCATTGTGGATGATGAAAAAGCAGCACGCTTTGGAATGAAAAAAGCACTCCAAAAAAACAATTATGAAATAGAAGAAGCAACAAATGGACATGAAGCATTACAAACCATCCAAAATAGCGAAATTGACCTTGTATTCTTAGACTTAAATATGCCAGTAATGGGCGGCATGGAAGTTCTCTCTCATTTACAAACACAAAAAAACGCACCTATCGTCATTGTGGTAACGGCATATGGGACAGAAAAAATTGCAGTAGAAGCCATGAAACGAGGTGCATATGACTATCTTACAAAACCATATGATGTAGATGAATTGCGCCTTATAGCACAGAGATCCATAGAAAAAATCAGTCTTACTAAAGAAAATCAACGATTGCAACAACAAATCAAAATACAAGAAAGCTTTGGTGAAATTATAGGGCAATCGCAAGCCATTAAAAAAATTTATGACCTCATTGAAAAAGTTGCCAATACAGACGTCACAGTTTTAATATGTGGAGAAAGTGGTACAGGGAAAGAACTTGTAGCACGAGAAATTCACAAACATAGCAATCGAAGAAATCATAATTTTATAGCTACCAATTGTGCAGCATTGCCAGAAAATCTCATTGAGAGCGAACTTTTTGGACATGAAAAAGGTGCATTCACAAGTGCTGGTGAACAACGAAAAGGTAAAGTGGAAGAAGCCCATAAAGGCACATTATTTTTAGATGAAATTGGAGATATGAGTTTGCATACACAAGCAAAAATACTCCGTCTCCTACAAAATAAAACAATAGAGCGTCTAGGATCTAACCATCCAATACAAGTAGATGTTCGATTTATAGCAGCAACTAATAAAGATCTAGTACAAGAAATTGAAGATAATAATTTTCGAGAAGACTTATACTATCGCATCAAAGTTTTAGATATCTACTTACCACCGCTTCGAGAACGAGGCAATGACATTACACTTTTAACAAACCACTTTTTAACCCTCTTTTCCGAAAAATATAATAAAAACATCAGCCATGTTGAGCCCGATGCTATGAAAGCTCTACATAATTACCATTGGCCTGGAAATGTACGCCAACTTCGTAATGTTTTAGAAAAAAGCATACTTCTTGCCATGAACACAACACTCACTCTTCAAGATTTACCAAGTGACATCGTGAATATTAACCAAGAAAAATTATGTAAAGAACTGAACTTATTTCAAAATATTTCTGAACTTTCCTTTAGAGATGCAAAAAAAATGTACGTACAAAATTTTGAACGAAAATTCATTACACAACGCCTCAGAGCATTTCAAGGAAACATCTCGCAAACTGCCAATTCACTGGAAATTCCTAGACAGAGTCTACAACAAAAACTAAAAGAACTCGAAATTCAAGTGAAAGATATTCTATAATCAAATAAAAAACGGAGATAAGAATGTCACTAAAAATGGATGAAGTATCTATTCGTTGCATGGGTTGCTTTCAACAAAAAACACTAGAACAAGCAGTGCGAGAAGGCTGGCAAATGTGCAAAACATGTCAATTTGCAATTTGTATGCATTGTTACCAAGAAATTGGTGAAGTGAAAAAATGTTTGTCCTATATATGTCAGCAAAAAAATAACGATATTATGCCTATACCTATTCCTATTGAACGCATATTAGTTTTTGCTCAAGAAAATTCGCAAAATGAATATAAACAAGGACTACTGTACAAATTGTTTTACGAAGAACGAGAAAGAATGCACACACCAGCATTCTTTATAGTCCAAGAAAAGAAAACAGATGTGCCAGAAAATGAAAAACCTACAAAAATACAGGAAGAAATTTGGAAAAATTTTCAACTTGTTGTCACAAAACGAAAAGGCGGAAAATTTATTAGTTGGGAAAGGGTTTTATAATGCAAATACCTATACCTATTTGCATCATTATGGGACCAACTGGTAGTGGAAAAACAACTTTAGCACACCAAATTGCTAAAAATACAAATGCAGAAATTATTTCTGCAGATTCTATGGCAATTTACCGACAAATGAATATTGGCACTGCTAAACCTACCAAAGAGGAACAAGAAGAAGTTCCTTACCACCTGATTAATATACGTGAACCTTGGGAAACATATAATACTGGGAATTTTGTGCAAGATACTGCTCAATATATTCAAGAAATACGACAACGCCATCGTCCTGTTATTTTAGTAGGTGGAACTGTTCTTTATATAAAGCGTCTTTTAGAAGGGATTTGCGACAGTCCCTCTGCAAATTGGACATTGCGTGAACAACTTAGCCAACAACCTATGGAAGAACTATATCTACAATTGCAAAAAATTGATCCTTTAGCAGCAAAAAATATTTCATCTCAAGACCAACGAAGAATTATCCGAGCACTTGAAGTCTATTATGATACTGGAATTCCTATTACACAATGGCAAAGAGAAAGAACAACAGCACCAGCACAATACCAAGCAATTTATATTGGAATACAACACGAACGACAAGAACTTTACAGAAGAATTGAAACACGAATAGATCGAATGATGGAACAAGGACTGATTGAAGAAACAAAACATCTACTCTCCCTTCCCTATCCACTTTCCCATACAGCAGAACAAGCCATTGGATATAAAGAAACAATTGCAGCACTACAAGACAACTCTCTTTTTGCTACTTTAGCCGATGATATTAAGTGCCACACACGACAATTTGCAAAACGACAACTCACATGGCTTCGCCGTTTTTCTATTCATTGGTTGAAACCAAATGCACATAACTATCAAGAAGCTATAAAAATTTGGTTAGATAATATTTTTTTACTGACATAATTCACGAAAAATAGAGATTGTAGCAACAAATAGGATTGCTACAGTCTCTATTTTTTTAGCTTCATTTCATTTAAATCATCTACTATAAAAAAATAGAGTATTATAAAATTATATTTCGCATGTTTATATAATATCTATGTTTTTTTAGCTTCATTCCAATAAACCATTAAAAAATATAATATTCTATAAATCATATTTATCTTTCGAATATTTATATACTACCTCTGTTTTTAGATTTATTCCAATAATCTATATTTTCAATACTTCCAATAATTTTAAAATTCGATTTTCTTCTAGTTCATTCTTCCAATATCCATCTTTTTTAAAATAAGAACCAATAATAAAACCATCTGCATATGGAAGATATTTTCTGATATTTTCAGGAGTGATGCCAGATCCTAATAAAACAGGAATTTTCACTGTTTTTTTCACAATTTTAAGTTCATGAAGATCTGGTTCATTTCCTGTTGCCGTTCCTGTGACAATGACTCCATCAGATAGAAAAAATTCTGCTGCATGGGCTGTGTCTGCAATGTCTACATCTGAAGTAATGGCATGTGAACTATGTTTTTTTTTAATGTCTGTTAAAATAACAATTCTTTCCGCACCAATGAATTTTCTATATCGTAGAAGTTCTCCAGCACAAGAATCTATATATCCTTCATCAGCAACATGACCAAATACAAACCCTTCCGCACGAATAAAATCAAGATGAGCACAATGAGCAACTGCCAAAGCTTCTTTATTGGCTCCTGCTAAAATTTGTATTCCAATGTATCCTTCAAAGTGAGAGCGTACTTGAATCGCAATTTGTGTCATAGCAGCAACAATTTCTGGCCCTACTTTTCGATTCATATAAGGTATATCATGCATATTTTCAATCATAATATATTGTAATCCACATTGTTTATATAAAAGAGTTTCTTGTACGCAATGTTCTACGATTTGTTGTATATTCATTTTGTTTTTAGGAGTTCCCAGTAACGCAGGAACATGGATCATTCCAATGACACTTTTTTCAAATTTCATGATAATTTCCTAAAAAAAAGTATTTTAGAATTAAAAAAAGCACTTTTGGATTTTCCAAAAATGCTTTTTTTTTAATATTTACAAAGCTAAAAAACTATTTTTTCAATAAAATATAATGTTTAGCTTCTGCATAAATAGCAGTAATCTTTGTCCATTTATTTGATTTTGCACGTGCTCCTGGGTCTTGTACCCAAACATAGATTACACCTGCACTATCTTTTTTAATTCCTGTCAATAAATAATAATGACCAGTACGATGAACAATCACAGGAACACGTTGCCATAATTTTGATTTGACATATTCTTGTTCGCTACGATTGTCTTGTTCATCAGAAAAAACAACCATTTCTAATTTAAGATCTTCTTCATCTCGAGAATTTCGTAAATATTTCCAAAGACTATCAATTCCAGCATAGCCCATGCCATTTTTTGTTAGCCAGCCTTTATTGATAGCATATTGAGCTAATGCTTTTAATTTGGCATGTGTTGTAAATTTAAGTCCAAATTGAATCTCTGCACCCATAGCACAGCTACAGAGACCGCACCCAATCTTTTGAATGCTAATTTTACTACCATCTTTTAAGATTAAATCATAATTGCAATTGTCACCTGTGCCTTGATTTATATAAGTTGCTGAGAATTTTACTTCAGTAGCAGAAATAAATAAAGAACAGCACACTAACATAAGTACAAAATACCTCATGATCTACTCCTTTCAAAAGAAAGAAACAAGAACCATCGCAAAATACACTTTTGCTTTTCATTAATCCCACTTTCTTTCAATGGGAATTTCTACATAATTATCTAAATATGTAAAAACCTCATCTACAGTATTTGCTATAAAATATAAATTTTGCATCCAATGTTTAGCAAATTTTTCCTCATAAATTTTGTCAAACATCTCTAGCAAGCCATCATAAAATTCATTAAAATTCATAAAAACAATGGCTTTGGAATGATACCCTAATTGTTTTCGCACAATGATTTCAAATACTTCTTCTAACGTGCCAAAACCGCCAGGTAGAGCTACAAAAGCATCTGCCAATTTTTCCATCTTCTCTTTTCTTGTACGCATGTCATCTGTGACAATAACGCCTGCTTGTTCAAAGTGTTGTAAGGAATCAAAAATGCCTTTGGGGACTACGCCAACGACTTTTCCATGATTTTTTAAAACAGAACCGGCTACAGCTCCCATAATGCCAACAGTAGTTCCGCCATAAACCATTTCATATCCTTCTTGCACAATTCTTGCACCGAATTCTTCACCAAATTGATAATATTTATCATCTAATCTCTCACTTGAGGAACAATATATACAAAGATTTTTACTCATTTAGATATTCCATTGAAAAATTGAAAAAAAAATATATATTGATATAATATAAAAAAACATAAGGAAGTTTTATGAATTATCTTCATCTTTCTAGTATTTTGATTGTAATTATAGATGTATTATTTTTACATTCCATGGATACTGCTATACGCACTATTCCTTTTACAATCTTTTATATCATTGTCTGGCAAACTCATATATGTATACCAGAACAGCATGGTTGGAGTACAAAAATCCAACCCAATATCAAATATTGGATTCAAACAACGCCTAAGATCGCAGTACTTTTATTATTTTTTCTATGTGTAACTCTTACCATTATACATTTTGTAGATCCATCCATTGATTTTCAATCTATTTTACAATCAGAAAGTCCAATAGTACCATGGCTAATTTCCACATGTTTGATATATCCTATTATCGAAGAAATTTTATATCGTTCTTTACTTTGTACTACTATATTGCAATATACGAATAAAACTACCACAATTATTGTAAGTGGTACTATTTTTGTATTTTTGCACTACCAATACCAAAATCTTAGTCCTGATAATATAATCGCTGGATATGTTTTAGCTTGGTCATATTTAAAAAGCAAAAACATTTTTATTCCTATATTATTCCATTCTTTAGGCAATATTTTTATATGTTTGATAAAATGTATAAATTATTATATTTTTATGTAAAAAGACTAGTTTTAGAATATTAAAACTAGTCTTTTTACATTAACAAATAAAAGAATAAAATTAAAGCTGCACCAATCAAAATAGAAATTATTACATTTTTTACAAAATCTTTATCTATTTTTCTCTTTTTTATAAACATGTCAGGAGAAAATGGCACAGTAGATATAGGTTGATTACTAGGTGTGGTCTGATTATTATTATTATTATTCTTATCATCTGAAAAATTTTCCTGCGACATTTGTTGAATTTGATCTGTTTTTTCCTTTTTTGTTGTTCGTTTAGAAACTCTAGGAATAAAAAATTCATCCCTTTGTAATTGTGGAATTGCTATAGTTTTATCTGGAATCATATCATCTTTTATAGAAGACATATTTTTTCCCCTATCTATGAATAGGCCGTCCAATTTCTCGATATTGAAAAATCCAACAAGCCAATCCTAAAAAAAGAACTGTACGTAATAAACCAATATACACAATATTATCTATAATCAGATTCCAACTAATATACCAGCCACTGAACAATTTTTCCAATGGCACATGGTAAGAAAAATTAGGAATTAAAAAGAGAGATAAATCTAAAGAAAAATTTGCCAACCAAACTACTATCATTTTTCCTATGCCTTGATCTGGTGTTAAATTTTTAATCATAGGAACCAATTCTTGAAATATGCCAGATAAAAGACCTAAAAATAAAACTACCAATGTTAAAAAAATAGCAACAGGAAAATTCAAAAATGTACATCCAAATAAACAAAGTGCAGAAATAAAGCAACTCATCAAAAACATAGAAATAATAATTTTAAAAAAATTCGAATAAAAACTTCCAATAGGATAATATAGATTAATTCCTTCTTTAGCAGGGAAATATATCATCCCATCCTCAAAATTTTTATGAGTCAAACGAACTTCTACTTGATTATTCGATTGTACAACATATGTTGGCACAGAGAATTCAACCATTTCACCAATTTTAGTTTCAGATGTATAAAAAAAACGATTAGCACCTTTGCCAATTTGCCACTCCGTACGGATAATGTTAAATTCATTTCCTTCTGAAGTAAAAAGTTTATAACGCAGTAATAAATTATCCTCTTTTTTAAGATTTTGGTATGGAATATCTTGAAATATCCAAGTTTTAGTCATTCCTACTGGTACAAGTAAAGAAAGATTTGTAATTTCCTGTAAAATTGCTTCTTTAATTTCATGTTCTGGTTGTTGAGGCAATCGATTTTCAGCTTCTAATCTCCGATACTCTCGATTTACTTGTTGTATTAATTTATTTTGGTCTACAAAAGGAGGCACTTCTTGGTACACATTGATAATTTTTTTTTGTATTTTTGCTTGTTCTTCTGGAGTTTTATCTACACTTCGAAGAATTTCAAACATTCCTAAAATCACAACACTTGTACATAGTAAAAAAATAATATTTAAACATGCAACGCCGAAAAACTTTCCTAAAATAAATTGATACCTAGGAACAGGTTTGACATCAATTAAATAAATTTGTTTATGTTGAATTTCATTTGCCAAAGAAGAGGAAGTAAAAAACAATGTACACATATATAGTACAAAGCCAGTAAACATCAAACTATAATTCAAAAAAAGTTTAATTTGACCTTGTGCAGTGTCGTCAGTTTGTAAAAATATAGGTAAAAGAACAATAAAAACATTCAATAGAAGCAAGACAACAAAATTTGCCTTATTTTTATATGCTTCTTGAATCATCTTATATGCTATAGTTTGTACAATCTTCATGATTAACCTTTAAAAGGAAAGAATCCATGCTAACAAAAAAAGTAAGCCCAATCCGCTAAAAATTCCAATACATATCCAGAATATTTTTTGTTTACGTTGCTTCTGTTCTATTAGTAGTTTTATAGAATCGTAATGTTTCTGTACAGAAGGGATCAGTGTATATGAGAAAACAGCATCTTGCATTAAATCATTAGCTTTTTTTAAGTCATTCTTTTCTAAATAATTGATAATTTTTAATAAAATTGTTTTTGCCTTTTTGGAATAATTTTGAGAAATAAGCAAATTTGTCATTCGTTCAATTTCAGGTGCAGGATTTTGAACAAGACAATTCCAAATGGGTAGTTTCGCACGAATCAACTTTAAAGCATGGAGTGCATCTTCATAATTTTCTAATTTTTCTAATTCACGAATTCTAGTTAATAATTCCATATATTCATGTTCATCTTCTTCCACGCTTTTTTGCACAGAAAGATACTCTTCCTTTTCCTTCATAATGTTTTCATCATCTACACAAAGGTCTAATGCTCGATCAATTGTTTCTGCTGCTTGTCTAAATTGACGGTTTGCCATATGTTTTTGTGCTTCTTGACGAATTTGCTCGATTTGTTCAATGCGACGTTCAATATCTGATGCAATGTCTTGATTTACTTGTAGTAAAAATTCATTATCTGAATACATTAATGGAATTTGAATCAAATCAAGTGCTTTATGCAATTTTGATTCTTCTAAAGCAATTTGTGCTTCTTCTGTGATTAAATCAGAAACTTGCATAACTCTTTCTTGAACTTTATCTTGATACTTTGTATCAGAAATTTGTGTCCATATTTCAATTGCTTGTTGAAACTGACCTTGCAATGCCAAAGCATCACCACGTTCCAATAAATTTTGAATTTGCTCATGTTGAGCCATCTTTGACAGTGTTTGCATTGCCTTCCCCAAACAGTAAAACAATATCATAATTAAAATAATAAATTATTATATCAAATTAATTTATATTCTCAAAATTTTTCTTTTCTTAATTTTTTGACTTATGAAAATTTTTCTTTATAATTAATATATATTTATATTAACATTTATAATATAATACAAGGAGTACATTATGAGACAAAAAATCCTCTATCTAATATATTTTTCTATTTTTTTAAATATAATACAAGGACAAGTAATTTTGTCTCCTTCTAAAATAGAGGTATATCCACAAGATCAAGTTGCTTTTACTGTTGCCTATAAAGAAAATGGAGAATTACAACCTGTTTGGCCTTTTGACTTTACATTTTCTGCACCCGAAGGAGAATGCACAGGCAATGTATTTGTTGCTCCAGAAAAACCAGGCACATATAAAGTATATGCACAATACAAAGAGCATAGAGGAGTAGCACTTGTCATTGTGAAAGAAAAACCACTTACAAGACAACAAGCCATACAACAACGACTAAAAGAAAAACGAGTAAGAGAACTACAACAAAAAAGACCCCTCACTCCCCTAGAACGACAAAAACAAATAGAGCTACAAAAAGCCTTAGAAAAACAAAAACAAGAAAATCTAAAACTCATTGAACAAGAAAAACAAATAGCCTTTAAACGAATAGAAGAAAAAAAATTAAAATTTATAGAAGAAAAACAAAAGTCTATAGAACAAACTGAACAACAACTTGAAGAACAACTCAAAGAAGAACAACTAATGGAACAACCAATGGAACAACCAATGGAAGAGCCAGTAGAACAACCAGTACAGCCTGTTACAGAACCAATGGAACAGCCAGTTGCAGAACCAATGGAACAGCCAGTTGCAGAACCAATGGAACAGCCTATTGAAGAACCAATGGAACAGCCTATTGAAGAACCAATGGAACAGCCTATTGAAGAACCAATGGAACAGCCTATTGAAGAACCAATGGAACAGCCTATTGAAGAACCAATGGAAGAATCAGTAGAACAGCCTGTTGAAGAACCAATGGAACAGCCTGTTGAAGAACCAATGAAAGAGCCTATTGAAGAACCAATGGAACAGCCTATTGAAGAACCAATGGAAGAATCAGTAGAACAGCCTGTTACAGAAACTGCTTATAAGTTAGTTGTTAAACCACACGAAGTAACAGTAGAGCCGAATGAAAAAATTAGATTTGAAGTTGCCCTATATCACAATGGTAAAGAAGAATGGCGATTCCCATGGGAATATACATTTATCGTATCACAAGGAAATATGGAAGACACTATATATACGGCTCCTCAAGAACCTGGAACATATGAAATCATTGTCCGCCATAGCGAGGCCACATGTAAAGCCATAGTTCATGTTCGAGAAAAATATATACCAAAACTTGTTAAAATCCAAGTAGAACCACAAAACATTGAAATGGAGAGTGGGACTGTTCAACCTATTAAAATTATTGGATTAGATGAAAAAAATAATCCAGTTAAAGGAAATTGGAAGTGGGATTTTCTAGGTGGCACATTAGATATCAATAATAACTACCATGCAGGAAATATTCCTGGAAAATATATGATCACTGTCACCGATAAAAATACAAATATTTCTACAAAAATTCCAGTTCTTATAAAAGAACGAAAAATTCTGTACACAATACAGACAACTCCAGAAAAAATTCAAATTCAACCAAAACAACAACAAAAAATCGATATCAGACTATTTAAAAATAATAGAGAACAATGGACATGGGAATGGGAATTTACAATTGTAGCAGAAAAAGGTCAGATAAAAGGTAGTACATATATTGCACCTGATACAGCAGGAAAAGATGTTATTAAAATTTCCTATCACCAAGACCAATTTACAAAAATTCACCACACTATTGAAGTAGAGGTCTTACCAACAGAGCAAGAACAAATCGTTGATACTACAACAAATAAAGACAAAGTCGTTGATACTATAACCGATAAAGATAAAGTCGCTGATATTACAACCGATAAAGATACAATGGTAACATCAGAAGATCCTCAAAAAAATATGCTACAGGATGTTCAACAATTACAACCTATTCCACCAAAATATCCCATACCACCTAAGCAAACAGACACAGATAAAAAAGTTGCTGATAGATTAACTATGGATCCACGCCATCCTAAACTTCGCCCTAACCAACAAATTAAATTTAAAATTAGAGGGTATAATCGAAACTCTCCTGTTCCTGTTCATATTCAATGGACTGCTACTGGAGGTACTATCGATGATAATGGAGTATATACAGCAGGCACCCAAACAGGCACTTTTATGCTAAATATTGTAGATACAAGAAGCAATCGAAAAGATTCTACTTCGATTATTATCACAGAAAAAGAGATCTCAGAAGAAACGTATAGTTACATATCAAAAACAACTGCATATGATAAACCTACAACTCCGCAATCTGAATATGAAATTCCTAAAGAACCATATGAAATTCCTAGTACACAGCCTACAGAGAATATAATAACAAGATATAAAGCATACGTGCCACCGATTCATATACCACAGTCAGTAGACAATGCAAAAAAACCAATGCGTATATTAGTTCAGCCTGTTACTGCTCAAATATCTATGGGAGAAGAAGTACAATTTAAAGCTATAGCCTTGAATTTACAAAACCAACAAATACAAATTCCTATTCAATGGAAAGCAACTGGTGGAACTATTTCATCAACAGGATTATTTAAAGCAGGATTTCAGTCTGGACGATATCAAATTTCAGCATATTCGCCAGATTATGCTAATTTATATAGTATTGCAACAGTCTACATAATATATACACTTCAAGCTGATGGCAGAGCTTGGGCAAATTTATTAAAAACTGGGAAAAGTTCACAAGAACATTTAATAAACTATATTACAGAAGACTTATTTTATAAATCTATCATTGAAATTAGTCAATTTCGTCAAGGTTTTGTAGCAAATTATCCAAAAGGTCCACAAGCATATCAAAGTATTTGGATACAATCTATTCAACGCCTTGCCAAAGAAAAATCACAAGATCTGTATTATGGAAATATAACACAAGCAGAATTGCAAAATTTTTTCAACCGATACATTAAACGATTGCCTTACCAAGATCAACAAATTTTTATAAATAATTTATAAAATGAATAAGGTATAAATAAATTTTAACTATTTCATCTGTGATTAAATTTTTTATAAAGTAAAATATTTATAAATACAATCCTTCTGTAATCAGAAACCAATGTCTTTAGCCGTTACTATAAATGGAAAGTTATCAACCCATGACTTAAACAAGGTCATGGGTGGTTGTCTTAATATAGTATTACTTTATAAAGGATAAATATTACATAGTTTTTTGGAGTTGAGAATGAGAGACGAGATTCTAAGTATTCATGCTATGATAGGAAAAAAATTATCCACCATTCCAAAAGAATTTCCTAAAGCCATTGTAGTTGATCCTGTGGATCCTACTGTTTTCGCATTAGAGAAAGTATTTCCTATGCATGATGATAAATTATTAGTAAATGATTTTGCTAATTTATGTGAAATTACACATCAATGGCGTAATTGGTTTCATGAATTTTTAGAGCGTGGAGGGCTTGTTGTTGTTTATTTGCGTCCATACTGTGTAGTAGAACACTATACGCAAATGGATTTGCAAATTGGAAATTACGATTGGTTGTGGGAAGGGGCAGGCATGGATAGTCGCTTAAAAATTACTCCCCAAAACAATGGTGAACTTGAAGTTTTAGAATATGGTCTAGATTCTCCTTTTTCAACGTATTTTCAAAAAAGCCAGTTATATATTCATGCCATTGCAAAAGGCAATTTTTATATTATGGCTGTGAATCAAATTCATAAAGCTGCCTCCTTTATGCTTCCCTATAAAAATGGTAAAGTTGTTTTTTTACCTCCTGGGAAAGGCGAGGAACGTGTAAAAGCATTGACTGAATCTATTTTCGAAGGTTTAAAAAGTGAATGTTGGCCTTCTGTAGAACTTATAAAAGAAATCAAACCGTCTTGGATTAGTTCTTATGTTTTGCCAGAATCTTCTTATTTAGAAGATGTTCTTACAAAAAAAGAAAATGAAATTCAAGCTTTAGAAGAAGAATGTGAACTCGTTCATGAACGATTAGGTTATTTATCTCAAATTCGAAATTCTTTATTTTGTGGAACATTTAATGGAATGTCTAGTGCATTGGCTTCTATTTTTTCACAATGGGGAGTTGATGTTTATCCATTAAATAATTCTTTAGAATTGATATCTGGTGAAAAGCATGGCATTTGTCTTCCTGTAGTGACTCCTGAAATAGCTAAATTATGGTCTGGTAAAAAATTAGCTAGGTTATTACCACAAAATTCAAAAGGATTTTTAATTGTCAATTCACATCGTTATGAAAAACCATCCTATCGTCCCAAACGATTTTGCTCACCTTCTCTCATAGAATTTGCAATTCAACACAATTTTTGTATTATTTCCCTTTTCGATATTTTTATGGCACATTGTAGAGGTGATAAAACTTTTTTTGCGAAAGCATGGGATGCTATAGGAGTATTAGAGTTAGGTAGAATTGCGTTTTAAGTTGCATTCAGGTCGTTGAAATTGATTGCTACGTTTTAAGTTGAATGATAAAAATCGAACAAATACGAATAGTTTTATTTAAAGTGTAAGAATAAGATTATTCGTATGTGTGTATTTATAGAATGTATGATTTATTGCAGTAGTTGTGCGAGTTCATCTACTAAAGAGATACCTTGTTTAGCATATGCTAAGGCAATACCACTGAAACCAGGACAGCCGTTGATCTCTAATATAAAGGGACCTTGAGGCGTGCGTAAAAAATCAACGCCTGCCAAGTCAAGCCCTATTTGTTCTACAGCTTTTTGACAAACTTCTTCTTCTTCTAAAGTTAAATTTGTAGCTTCTGTAGTAGCTCCTAATTTTACATTTGCTCGAAATTCATCTTTTTGTGCCGTACGAACCATGGCACGCCAAAATTTCTTTTTAAAATATAAAGCACGTACATCAGCAACAGGTTGAGTTCCTAAATAAGGTTGTATCATTAAAATTTCATTTCGATTTTGTTGCCAAATATAGTCAAAAACAGAATATACTTGTGCTTTAGTATATGCCTGTAAAACGCAACGTCCTCCTGATCCAAAAACATTTTTAATGATGTAAGAAGATGAATTGAAAATATTTAGAGCATTTTCAATTTGTTCCCGAGTACGCACAATAATAGTAGGAGTAATAGGAAGATTGGCATATGCTAATTTTTGCAATGTATGTAGTTTATCTCGTGCCATTAATAATGATTGAGAAGAATTGATGGTCAATACACCATTTTCTTCAAATTCTCGAATAATATAATGGTCGCCTCCATGAGAAGCTTTGATTGCTAGACGAATAAAAGCAACATCATATTGCTTTGCATAAAAATTTTTCCCATGATATAAAAGTTTTTGAACACCCTTGGCCCAATAACATAAAAATTCACCATTTCGATATAAATCAATTATATATCCATATTTTTCATATGCAATTTTTTGTAATTCATAATGAAAAGGTAAAAAATCATTTTCTGAAGGGATCGAAGTGATCAACGCAATCTTTTTCCCTGTCATATAATTTCCTCAAAATATTTGTTTTGAAATTGTCAAGAATATTATATTAGTTATTTAAAATTATATTACTTATTTAAACAAAATTATTTGATTTTATCAATGCATTTATCTTTGTGTTTTTATATATTGTTTTTATTGTTTTCTTATTTTATTTTTGTTAAAATATATTTATAATTAGTATGTATTAAAACATAATTTATCACTATAATCCCATAGATATTAGTGATACAATATAATTTTATATGATAGAAAGGATTTTCATGAACCCCATTATGCATAATTTTGAAGAAGGAACTTTTGAAGAATATAATTCCACAACTCTTGCAAAATTAAATTTTATTCGTAAAGTATACCTTACATTTTTTGCATCTTTACTTATGGCAACGCTAGGTGTTTTTGTTGGATTAACAGAATCAATATTTCTCACTGTATTGCAATACCAAACTATGTTTGTCATTGTTGAAGTTGCAGTATGTTTATTTGCTATTACGGTAAGAAAAAAACCTGGTATTAATCTACTTGCATTGGCATTATTTACGTTTTTATCTGGCTTAACATTGAGTCCCATCATTGCATATTATACAGCTATTGGTAATGTTGCCATTATTAAAGAAGCCTTGATTTTAACAGTAGTTACTTTTTCTGGTTTAACAGGGTATGTATTTATTACAAAGAAAGATTTTAGTTACCTACATGGATTTTTATCCATGTCTCTTTTTGGACTTATTGCAGTAGCTATTATTAGTATATTTTTTACTATGTCCCCTGTTGTTAATTTAATTTATTCGTATTTTGGTGTTTTAGTTTTCAGTGGATATATTCTTTATGATACTTCTAGAATATTGCACCAATGGCAATCAGATGACTATGTGGGGTTTGCATTGCAATTATACTTAGATTTTATCAATTTATTCCTTTATATTTTACGTATTTTAAGTAGTAGTGACAGAGATTAAAAGAAATATGGAAGCCCTTAGCAAAGCTAAGTTAGCATATTATCGAGAACTCTTACAAAAAAAACAACGACGCCTTCGCAAAGAATTCTTAGTCGAAGGCGTTCGTCTTTGTAAAGAGGCTTTACGTCAAAAAAATAGAGTTTCTATTTTAATTTTGACAGATAAATTTTTCATGCATGAACAATCACATGAAATTTTGCAACAAGCAAAAGAACAAAATATTGTTCTATATACAACAACGCAAGAATCATTAAATAAATTAACAGATACTTGCAATCCGCAGACTATTGTAGCCTGTGTACGACAAGAAAATATGATTGCATCGACTGAGTATTTTCAAGCACAACGTTTTCTTGTATTGTATGATATTTCTGATCCTGGCAATATTGGTACGCTTCTTCGTACAGCTGAAGCATTTGGTTGGAATCATGTGATTTTGCTTGGTGACACTACAGAAATATATAATCCCAAAATTATTCGTGCATCTATGGGAGCTTTTTTTCGTATACAAATTATATGCCTTACATTAGAAAAATGTTTATCGTATTTTCAAGAAAATCATGTGCATATTTTTTTAACTATGCCACATGCAAAAACAAAATTTTCATTACCGCCATCCTCTGAAAAGATTGCTTTGATTTTAGGCAGTGAGGCACATGGGTTGCCCCCATCTTTACAAGAACGAAACGTTCAAGAAATTTGTATTCCAATGACTCCACAAGTAGAGTCGTTGAATGTAGCTATAGCTGGAGGCATTTTATTGTATGAATTACGAGATAAAAGTAAAACCATAGAATAATTTTTATGAAAAAATTTGCAAATAGTTTTTTTTTTAGCATAATATAAAAAGAACATCACAATAACAAATGATGGGAAAAAACTCAAAGAAAGGGAAAAATATGAAAACAATCATTGGCATGATATGTGCTGTTTTGATTGTAACAGGATGCCAAACAACAACTGCACGTAAGGAAAGCCCTATAGATTTGGAAAGACCTGTTCAAGAAACGTCTTCCACACAAATATTGGAAGAAGCAAACGCTGCATTTTCTCAAGATAATTTTGACCAAGCAGTTGAGTTATATACTCAATGGCTAGCAGAACATAATGATGATGAAGTAGCACTTGTAAATCGGGGTAGAGCCCAAGCTCAGAGACAAGAATATGAAGCTGCATTGGAAGATTTTCAAGCCGCTAAAACAACGATTGCTCTTATTCATGCTGGGCGTGTTTATCTCATTCAAAATAAAGTTAAACCTGCAAAAAATATGATTGATCAAGCGTTAAATAAAGACGATTTTCAAAAATTAGATGCATCTAAAAAATATATGGCATATTATTTAGATGGTCAAATTAAAAATATGCTAGAACAATATGAAGAAGCACTTCTTGCTTTGAATCAAGCATTAGAAATATTTAATACTTCTCCAGGATCTTTTAAAAAACAAGGAATTCAAAATATACAAAGGTTCGCGATTTATCATAAAGCACTTGCTTTACATTATTTAAATAAAAATAAAGATGTTCCAGAACTCATGGAACAATATATTGCTTTGACAAAAGAAGCAGGTGATGAAGTGACATCCCATGATTATAAAAGTTTAGCACTTGCCTATTATCTTGCCAATAATATTGATAAATGCAAAGCTATTTTACCAGAAGTGGATCCTGCAGATCGTGCAGCACTCCATGCCCAATTCGGTGATTCTTTCTTTTTAGCAAATTAATAGAAAGGAACATGCCATGAACATAAAAAATATATTGAGTTTACTTTTATTGTTGATTTGCATGAGTGTGTTTGCCCAAGATGATGTTATCCAAGAAGATGGGCAAGATTTAGGACAACGAGGGGTTTTCATCACACGAGAACTACCTAGATGGTCTATTAAAGATGAAGTCACTACCATTGAAAAGTCTTTGAGCAATTATGATCCACTCATTGAATCTTTAGGGGAAGCCAATAAAGATTTGCAAGAAGATTTAGCAAATTATTTAAAAAATCCAGGTGACCAAGTTCTTGCAGCACGCATTACTGCTAAAATGTCAAAATATGCAAAGAGTATTGTTTCTAATGTAGATACCATTGTCAGTGACCAAGATGTCTTATTGACTGTTTTTAGTGAAGTGGATCAAAAATTAAAACAATTTAGTGGCTATATGGATTCTAAAGTAGGTGATTTAGAACAACAAGTCGCAAAATATAAAGAAGAGACCGAAGCATTAGAAAAAGAGTTGCGTTCTATTTCAAAACAATGGAAAGCATGTAAAGATCCACAAAAAAAAGAAAAATTTCAGCAAGAATTTCGTCGTATTTATAGTAAATATAATATTAGTACAAGATATAAAGATGGTCGATTAAGAAATCAAAGAGACTATGATACACTTTCAAAAAATTTAAAAGGTTTAATTAAAATTTTTTCTATTCTGCATCAATCTTTTGACACTTTAATTGAAAACTTAGCAGCAGAAAAACAATATTTATTAGACAATATTCGATTACAAGCTGATGCCATTCGAGTTCAAAAACTTGTCCATGAAGGAATCAGTGATGGAAGCCGAGCTGTCGTTAAAATTACACAAAAACTTGCTTTACTTTACGCCCAAGTCGATGGATTTTCAAAAGTTCATGAAAAAATTAATCGAGATATGGCAAAATTTTCTGACTCTACAAAAATTTTAAATTCTCTTGTGCAACAAATTGAAACAACTCCCTTTCAATCTGCACCCACTATTGATAAAGCCATGGAATATTTTGCAAGTGATCCAGAATAATCGGGCGAAGAAAGGCGTCCTTAAGCTTTTGCTTAAAAAATATTATCATGAAAAGTATGATTTTTTTATGCATTTTTGTTATTTTTTGCTCCCATAGCTATTGCCAAGAACAACCTTTGACTTTTGATGAATTTATAAATAAAAGCAATACTATTACTTCTGACCTTCCATCTTCAGAGCAAGTAGAACAAAGTTTGCCTCCTGTATTGAGCGAAGATCAAAGTGAACAAATTTCACAGTATTTTGAAGAAGCTTTAAAAAATTATGAAGATATTCTCAATGACCAACAAGCAGCAGAAGTTCGTACCACAGAAAAACGAATTGAATCGAACCGCCAGTTATTACAACAACACCAACAAAGCCTAGGCAAAAGTGAAACAACATTACGTCAAGTAAAATTAGAATATATCCGCCGTTTTCAAGCCTTAAAATCAGCAAAAGAACAAGGTTTATTAGATGAAAAAACATATAATCAACAATTGGCAAAAATGGCAGAAGAATATCGCTATAAAGTTGCAAATTTAACAAGTGATCGTGATTTTTATAAAGGTCAAACAGATAAGACAGAAGCACGACTCAAAAATTTAGAAGAATTACAAAAAATTAATAAAATTGTTCTTTCGCAAGAACAAGATCTAAATCCACAAACAAAACCACAAAGACCACTCACTGAACTAGAAAAAATGATGCAAGGAATCCGTGCTTTACAGTGTTTTGAAAATAAAAACTTTGCAAAACAATTTAAATAAATAAGAAATATAAAGGAATCAATACAATGTTTTATCCATATATTGTAGAAGGTGGTCTTGTTTGGATGCTTCCAATTGTCTTACTGTCTTTTTTTGCTACAGCCTTTGCTTTAGAACGAGGTTATTATTGGGTTCATCTATTTTATCAATCGCGCAATCGACAAAAAATTCTAAAACAAATGTTTAAAAAACCATTTAGCGCTAGAGATGCAGTATTCATTGCTGAAAAAAGTAAAGATGTTGTGATTCAAACATTGTATCAATTCCTAGTTCATTATCAAAATATGACACTAGAGATCGCAGAACGAAAAGCCATACAAATTGCAGAAGAAAAAATTGAGGAAAGTCGACAATTTTTAGACTGGCTCTCTTTGATTGCGAATATTTCAGGAACTTTAGGACTTTTGGGAACTGTTGTTGGTATTTCTCTTAGCTTTAAAAGCATGGCTTCAGAAGATGCAAAAGGCATTACACTTTCTTTGGCTACAGCATTGTATACAACAGTAGGTGGCATTATTCTTTTTTTTATTGCCTATCTTGCTCTTTTTCTTTTTCAAAAGTTTACAAATCAATTAGATAATGCATTAACGAATAATCTTCAAACTTTAAAAGATACTTTAGAACAACAAGAAAAAAATAATGAAAACAAGGCAAAAATAGCAAATACTTCTCAGCCCATACAGCAACTTCCAGAACAACCAATATTTATTCCATCTACTATTCCATCTACTCATCCCATAGTAGAAAAAAAAGTACGAGCTGATATTCCCACACATTCTCGAGCAACATCATGAAAAAGAAAAAAGACAAAAAAAAATATGAGATTGGTCTTTCCACAACTACAATGGTAGATGTTTTATTTATTTTACTTATATTTTTTGTCCTTGTTTCTACTGTAAAAAAAGACAATATCCAAATTAATGCTGCTAAGGTACAAAAACAAGTTCAGCAAAATATGCCAAATAAAGCAAAACAAGAATATGTCTTAACGATTGATAAAGAAAATAAAATTTATCTTAATGGAAAATCTGTAGAAACAGAAGAAAATCTTGAACAAACGCTAGAACAATTGAAACAAAATCAAGATCCAGATAAAATTCCTGTCATTGTGCTTCGACCTGATGCGAATTCTACAAGTAACCGGTTAATTGAAATTTTTGCTGTTCTTGGGAAAGTGGGCTTGAGTGATTATGTTCAAATCGAAGTAGAATCCAAATAAAAGATGATTCCAAATACATTGTTCCTTAAAAAAGTTTCTAGAGTTATGAATAACTCTAGAAGAAACAGAGTCAGATTTTTAGCTAGATTCATAGCTAAAAATAAAACAGAGTTAGAATTTACTTAAATTTCTAAAAAGCAAAATACTAGAATCAAGGTGAAGAATGAAAACAAAATTGAAAACATACGCGTACTATAGCATATTTTTATTCATATCAGGCATCATACACTATTATTATTGCTTTTATTATCCTTTGCAACTTGCCATTACACCTAATTCTGTAAAAATTATGCCGAAGGAAACATTCTTATTTTCTGCTTCTATGTATGGCGGTGATTTGATGGATCCACAAACAGTACGTGTACATTGGACAACAACAGGTGGCACTATTGATGAATCAGGAAAATACACAGCACCAAAAGAACTCGGTACATATACTGTCACAGCAAGCCTTGCTGAATTAAGCACAAGTGTAGAGGTGAATGTAATTCAACAACCTACAAAAATTATCCCTGTTCCTGCTCCCCTAATCGAAGCAGCAGAAAAAGCAAAACAAGAAATAGAAAAAAAACAAGAAGAATTAAAAAGAAGATTGGAAGAAGTAGAAAAAGAGAAAGCAGAAGAAGATAAGAAAAAGGCAGAAGAAGAAAAGAAAAAAGTAGAAGAAGCAAAGAAAAAAGCAGAAGAAGCACAACAAACACAAGAAGAGAAAAAAGAAGAACAAATAGCACCTAAAGCTGAAAAAACAGAAGACGAAGAAAAACTCAGACCACCTAAACAAGAAGAACTTAAGCCAGAATTGGAAGAAGAAGACAAACAAAAAGAAAAGACAATATATAAGGAAAATTTAGAAAAAGCATTGGAAGAGCAAGAACAAAGACATAGAAAGGAATTAGAAGAGCGTCTTGATCAACTTACACAACAAAAACATGAAGAAATCAAACAAATACAACAACAACATCTTGCTGAATTAAATAAAGTACAGCAACAAAATCAACAACAAATACAAAAGTTACAACAACAAAATCAAGAACAAAAACAACAAAATCAACAATTAATGCAACAAATGCAACAACTTGCACAACAAATGCAACAAATGCAACAACAAAATCAACAAGAAAAAAATCAACAAATAGCACAAGAAGAACAACTAAAACAAACAGTAACGAATAAATTACAACAATTGCATCAAGAACAACAATTGACCATTGAAAAAACAAAACAAGAATATAATAAACGACTTTTAGAAAAAGAAACACAAATCAGTCACCTCACAACAGCTTTAAAAGATTTTCAAGAGCAAAAACAACAAGAAATACAACAATCAGAACAAAAACAGCATCTATTGCAACAACAATTGCAACAGATGCAAAAAGAAATGCAACAAAACACTACACAACAAAAACAATTAGAACAAAGAATCTTAAGCCTGCAACAACAAAATGCCCAGTACCAAAGACAAGGAAATTCCAAATCAAATATCCAACAACAATGGCAATACTTAGAGCAAATACAAGCAGGAGATATTGGACATCATAAAAATCTAGTTCAAAAATTTTCTAGTAATGCAGATAAAGGAGCAGTTGTTCCTGCACTTGATTTTTTTGATAATGATTTTAAGCAAAATCTCCGTCAAATTATGCAGTTTCATAAAATGCAATTCATTGCTTATCCTAGTAATGCCAATTACTTTATTACTATTGAACCAAACACAAACAAATATCAAAAACGAACGGATTTTCAATATTTACAAAAATATTTTTCCAACCGTTCCATTGCAGCAGAATATGGATTTCCACATATTATTCAAACAATACAAAATAATTCTAGATTATATAGCACACAAGACGGACGATTAAGCCTTGCTATTATATTTCCACCAAATACAGCAGATTATATTGCTTGGAAATCAACTACTGTTTGCAAAAAGCATAATTATGACCCCAAAGATATTTCCATTTGTTCTGCATATTTTCGACAATCTAAATCAGGATTTTGGAGCATGATTATACATGAACTTACCCATAAAAATGGGCAACGAATTCCAGTCAAAGATTTTGAGGCAACTTGGTAAAATGAAAATTTATTGTTGTTTTTAAAAATTACCTCCTTTTATAAATTTCACTGCAAAATTATCAATACATTAAAAAATACAAACGAAATTTTAGATAAATATTAAATCTCGTTTGTATTTTTTTATTATTTAAATATTTTTATGGCTGTTTGTAGAACAATATCTTCCTGTAAATCGCAAGCAAAATGTTCAGCCTTTAAGTCAGAAATGTATTGTCGTAAATCGTTTCGTAACCATCGTCGCATTATTTAAATATTTCGAAGGCTGTTTGTAGAACAATGTCTTCCTGTAAATCGCAAGCAAAATGTTCAGCCTTTAAGTCAGAAATATATTGTCGTAAATCGTTTCGTAGCCATCGTCGCATTGTATCTTTTGAAATATTTGTTTGAAGAGAAGTGTACCATTCTAGGAAATTAGGATAATTTTCATATTTTTTGTCATCATGAATCGCTAATTTTTGAAATAATTTTTCATTTGCAGGATAATTTGCATGAATATATTTACGAAAAATTTGTTGAGAAATAAATTTTTCTCGTTCTTTTATGTCTTCTTCTGTAATGAGTGGGTATGTTGCTGTTACAGGAATATCTGGATGAATTCCATTTCGTTTCATAATGTTTCCAGCCTCATCATGTTCATTATGAATGCATTTGCCATCAGGTAGGTAATACATGGCTATAGTAAGTTTTAAGCGAGTATCAGAGCGACTTTGTAACTGTATTAATTCTTGTACAGAACCTTTTCCTAAGGATTGTTTCCCAATAATGGTGGCTCTTTTATGGTATTGCAATGCACCAGCTAGAATTTCAGAAGCACTAGCAGAATCTTCATCTATGAGAATAGCAATTGGTATAGTGATAGGATTCTGTTTTTCTGTTTTAAAGTCTTTACGTTGTCCTTTTATAGAGTGTCTGCCCTGAGTATATACTACCAATGTATCGTTAGGTAGAAAGAGTTCTGCAATTTTTGTGGCAATGTAGATCAAACCGCCTCCATTGCCTCGTAAATCAATAATAAGTCCCTTTGTGTCTTTATATTTTTTTAAAGCTAATTCAAAATCATTAACAGCATGAAGTCCAAATTGACTCAAAGATATATATACAATGTTGTTGGGAAGTTGTTGGGAATAAACGCTTTCTATTTTTACGTCTTGTCTTGTGATATTAAATTCTAAAGGTTGATTATACCCAGCTCTCTGAACTTTTATCCTAACTTTTGTGTTGGTAGGTCCTTTTGTTCGTTCAGTGACTTGCTCTAAAGTGGCGTTTTTTGTTTCCCAATCATCGATCATTATGATCTTATCTGACGAACGAATCCCTTCTTTATACGCTGGACCTGAATAGATTGGTTCTGTTATGATAAAAGAACCGTCTACTACTCGCATATAAACGCCAATGCCAGAAAATTGTTCTTTCGCTAGTTTTTGATTTAGCCGTTTCCATTCTTCTTCATCTAAAAAAGATGTATATTGGTCTGTTTTAGATGCCATAGATTTTACAGCATGATCAATCAATGTTTGTCGCGAATATTTATCTGCGGAGACATGGTATTTCATTATATTGTCTAAGATTTCTGTAACAATATCTAGTTCATTTGTTTGTTTCTTTTCTGTTTGTTTTTTTTCACTAGAAAATTTTCGTTGAAGGAGGCGTTCGTATCGACGTATTTTGATATCTTCTTGTAGAAGTATACTGGCAATTCTACCTTCTAAAGTAGGTTGTTGTTTTAAATTCATAAGAATGGGTTTAACAGTAGATATGTCACCAATTTCTGCCAATGCAAGTGCAGCTGTATTTTTTATTTTTATATCTGTAGATTTTAAATATTGGCGAAGAATAGCTGTGCCTTGTGTTGTTCTTGCCAATTGCCAAAGTGTTTTTGCAAGTTCAATTCTAACAAAGGGATCAGTGGCCTTATCTAGTATAGGTTGCAGTTCTTCTTCCCATTCATAGTCTCCGTATAATGCGATAAGTTGAAGAGCTTTAATGTGTATGTCTTTTTGTTCTTCTTTTTGGAGAATTTCAATAAGTTGATCTAAAGCATATTCTGTTTCGTCTCCCCATTCTAATAAGGCTTTTAAACAACCGATAAGAGCATTTCCTTCCAATTTGGAGATTTGAGTTTTTACAATGGGACTTGCTTTGGAAGATAAGTTTTCTAATCGTGTGACAATATCCCATAATTCTGATTCTGGTTTTGTTTGCATCCATTGAATATAACGATGAACTCTTGTATCTAATAGTTGTTGTTGCTGTTGTGTAAATCCAAAAGTGCAAAAACAAAATAGAAAAACAATACATATATATCTCATATACATCTCCTTTAACGGCGACTACTATGCCAAGGATTCAGAAGATCAGTTATTTTTTTTACAGGATTGAAAATATGGATAGGAGTGTCCACAAAAATTGTGTTCCATTGTGCCATACCACCATTCCAAAGCCCAGGGTGTTCTATGACTCGAATGTCTTTCCCATGATACGTTTTATTTGAAATGAGTGTCTGGGATATATCTATGTATTTTTTTAATTCATAAGGTTTTTGATGATGATCTTGAAGACCACAAACTAAATCAACAGGATTGACATATGTAGCAGATTGCCAAATTTGCTTTTGTTGTTCGTCGTTTATATTGACTTGTTGTTTTTCTACAATTTGTAACGAGAGTTGACCATGGTTATTTAGAGTCCAGAATGGTCCTCCACCAACTTCTCCATTGTGGCGTACCATCCCACATACTCTAAAAGGACGATAGAGTTTATCATAGAGTTGTTCTATTCTTTCTTGTTGCGATAAATGAGAAAACTGTACAATGGGATTATTCAGTGTATGTGTAACAAAGTCGTATATTTCTCGTAATTTGATCGCTGAAGGATTGTTTTCTAAAGAATGGAGACTTTTATGAATTTGATCTTGGATAGAGAGAAAATATCCTGCAAGTATTTGTTTGTAGAAGATTGTCATTGTTTGTTTAGTAGGTGCAAGAACATTGTCAATGTTCTTAATAAAGACAATATCACCTTTTGTTTCCTCTAAATTTTGTAGCAAACTGCCATGTCCACCAGGATGGAAGATAAGGCGATTATCTTCATCTCGCAAAGGTATATTGTTTGTTAAATCTAAAGCTATAGATTGTGTAGATGGATCTTGGTAAGAGTAAGTAATCGTAATAGGATGGAATATGTGTTCTCTGATTGTTTTTTCTAAAGATTTGTACTCATGTTCTTTTTCTTTGAGAATTGTAAAGTGAACACAGCCATTACTATAAGCAATAGCTTCATAAATATGGTCTTCTAAAGCTGTGTATATTCGCTTTTTATCAAAATGAAATGGCAACAATGCTTTTGGAATAGTACGGTATTGTAATATTTGTAATAAAATCTGGAAAATAGGTCGATAGTCGTTTTGAGATTGTACAATTTCTAAGTTCAGATTTTGTTGTTGCAAAATATTTTGTAAGTCTTTATAAAAAGGAAATCTATGCAAATTTGTGCAAAATGTATGCAATTCTTTTTCTTGATCTGTAGTAGGGTTTTCTGGTAAGGGAATAGAATCAGATTGTTGCAAATATTTATCTATATTGTCAAACATCCTACTGGCTGCACCAGAAGCTGGTACAAATTTTAAAAAACGTTCTTCTTGCAAAGCTTTTTCATAATATTGGTAATAAATAGGAAAATATTGACGATGAAGGTGAACGATTCCAGATCCCCATGTGCAAGGACGTACCAATTGAATATAATTTGATCCTTGTTGTAAAATTTGATATTGATTTTGTACTGATTCCGCTCTTATTCCCAATTCTTGTAATTGTAGATAATCTTGGGGAAACAATTCTATCTCTGTTTGCATAGTTTTACCTTTTATGTTAGAATACTTTTGATTGCTTGAAAATAAAAGTACACAAAACTAGCAATAGTTTTGTGTACTTAATTTTTAATTAATTAGTAACACTTTCAAATAGTTTTAATAAAATTTCTCTAAAATAGACTATACCTGCAAGAATGATAGAAATAATAAGTACAATAATACCACCCTTGACTTTAGAACTTGAATTTTTTTCTTCACTCATTATTTTTCCTTTCTTTTTTTTTACTTTGCTCTTGATCGTTGATTGAATTGTATTTTACTCAATGACTCTGGGACAAATTTTTCTGGGAAAATTACTCTCCACTACTCTGAGGCAAAAATATATGCCTTGAAACAAACTACTTAGGATCACTTTATTCTACGTCTTGCTTGGGGCAAAGTACGCTAAACTACTCTATTGTACTTAACTACAATTTATTCTGCGTTTTTCTCTGTGATATCTTGTTGTTGCGTAGGGGAAGAAGTTAGGGAAAAGTATTTGTCAGGATTTTCTAAGATTTCAACTACACGTTTAATACCTGTAACTGCACTGAGACCATCATCAATTCGTTCGTCATAGCTCCAACGGAAGTGCAACATATTTTTTACAATGACTTGGTCATTTTCAACTACCGGCATTTTTTTTATTGCTCCCATCATTAAAAAAATAGAACAAGCACCATATTCATAGAGATGATGGTATCCTGGATCCAGTCCTAAACTTCCTAGATTGGCGATAAATAGAGAAGCGTACATGGGATCTTTTTCAATAAAAGCATGGGGTAGTAAGTTCCAATAGTCTAAAATTCGGAGGATAAAACAGGCAAAGCGTAGAAGGCATCGTGGTAATATGGTGGCTAAATGTATTTCTCTATCTAGGTATGTTTTTTTATCACTACGTTCGACTCCGATTTTTTCTTGGATCTTGTGAATCAAGTCAGGTAAAGTATGTTCTTTTTCAATGAGAAGTTTGATTATTTTGAGTGGTGATTTAGATACTTTTTCTTTTTTTATAGAAAAAGAAATTTCTACTTTTGTTCTTTGGTATAGGGTATATCCAGCTACATATTGATTGAGATTAGGATGTTCGTAAAGTGCCTGTTTACAAGCATATACTACTAAATGTGTTAATGTGATATGTCGGGAATCACTTTGATGTTTTTCCAAAAATTGTAATAATTTTTCTGCTTCCACATATGTATCATAGTAAACAACAGATTCATTTCGTGTGGGCATGATATAGGGCATAAGTCGTCTATATCGATGTACTTTTTTTACTTTAAAGGAATTTGGTCGTTTCATATAAAGTTTTCCTTGAAGGAGGAATTAATTTTATTTTAGTATAGATAAGAATTATTTTGCTACACAGGTGAAGTCTTGTTGTAATATGGTTTGTAGTTGATCTAGATTTTGTATTTCATAGTGAGCTTGCGTTTCTCCATTTTTATCTTTGTATTTGCCACGATATACTCGCACTGTGATGAGTCCTGCTTTGTTGGCGGTGTCAATATCATGTATAGGGTTATCGCCTATGTAGATTGTTTGTTCTGGTTGGATATTGCATTTTTGACATATATGTGTATAGATTTTAGGGTTGCTTTTAGAAATTCCTATTTGATCTGTAATAAAAATGGCGTTGCAATCTAAATAAGTATATATATTGAGCCGTATGAGTTTTTCAGCTTGTTTTATGGCGAAGCCTTGTGTAATGACTCCTTTTATAATAGGCATTGGTTCTAAGTATTCTAAGAATCTTTGAACATCTGGATGAGGTTTAAGGTAGCAATGTTTAGCATCATGGTATGCTGCTACTGCTGCTGCAATGAGTATAGCTTTGTTGATGTTTTGATATGTATGAGTTGGAATTCGTAAAAGAAGTTGATCAAAATGTTGTGTATAGTTACTGCTGAATTCTTGAATCACTTCTTGAAGTTCATTATATAGATATTCATGGGGTAAATTTAGACCATAGTTGATCATTGCCTGTATAGCATCTTTTCGTGCTTGTTGTGTGAATTCTGTAGTTGCACAAAGCGTGTCATCTACATCAAAAAATATAGCTTGTAGTGGCTTTGTCATTTTTTTCTTTCGTTGAATATTAAAAGAAAAGAGCCATCTTATGATGACTCTTTTTTAAATTGTATAGAAATTGCAAGCATAGAAAATATGACTATTTTCGAAGTCCTACTGCTCTTTCTTCTTCTTCTTCTAAATCTATGATTTTAGCTTTAATTAAAATAATTAAATCACGTTGTTCTTCTGCTTTTGTTCTTTGAGAGAAGAAGAAACCAATAATGGGAATGTCACCTAATACAGGAACATCTAGTTTTTTATCATAATTGACATAGCTCTTGAGACCACCTAGGAGTAATGTTCCTTGATCTGGTATTCGTACTGTTGTTTCCACGCATTGAAGCATAATTTCTGGTGTTTGAATAGTAACTTCTTGGTTATTATTTCCTAAGCTTGTAGGAGTATCTACAAGATCACTTAATTGTGCAATGGTTGGTCTTAATTCTAATGTGATGTATTTTCTATCATTGGAAATGGTAGGACGTACATCTAGGACAACACCTGTTTGTAATGTTCCCATTTGTGGGTCAGCTATATAAGCCGATTGAGCAACTTCTACGTCAAAGTCTTTAACATAGGAAGTTTGTTCTACAACGGTTAAACTTGCTCGCTGTGTGTTGAATGCTGTTAAACGTGGAGCCATTAAAACTTCAGAACGACCTGTTTTTTTAATCATCCAAACAATTGCATTCAATTGTGTATCATCTAAGGATGCTACTTGGAAAGCTAATCCACCCGTCTTTTTTAACCGTGTATTTACATCATAGTTATCAACATGTTCTGTACGCATTCGCATCTCTTGATGACCTTTTTTGTCTTTTCCAAAAAAGAGACCAGAACTGGGATTGAGATGATGTCTACCATCGTTATCTGCTTTTCCTAATGCACCATTCCTATCATCTACACTACCTAAGTGAGTATCATCTCTTCCTTCGATTACATCTACAAATTCCTGTTTTGTTTTATCATAAACTTGAAGAGCATTTTCACCAATACCTCTCCAGTCAATGCCAACATGTTCTAGAAAATCGTCGGTAACTTGGATGAATCTAGATTCAAGAGCAACCATCATACCAGAGAATCGTCTCATGTCATTTAGAAATTTTTTGATTTCATTCTGCACATCTTCTGTATGAACAACAAGAAGTTGTCCTGAAGTTTCCGCAATGGAATAGTCTTCGTTATCCCATGATTCTGGTTCAATGGTAGATTTAATTAGTTCTGTAAGTTTTTCACCAGTAAATCCTGTTTTACTTTCTGTTTCTTCTTCATCAAATGTAGCACCACCACTATCTTGATCTATCTCTGTCATTAAGCGAATTTTAGGACCTGGGAAATCTTTAATTTGACCAGTTAAGTCACGAATATCATGAAGAACTGGTATAGATTTGCCACGTGCTAGTTCTGAAGTTTTGCTTGTGATAAAAAGCACGTCGTCTTTGAATAGGTAAACTAAATCATGGAATTGTAAAAGAATTTGAAGGGCATCATCTAGTTTCAGTGAATTTACTTGTAAATTCACTCGTGTACCTTCAATTTCAAAGGTTTGAATAATTTTTGGATCAACAACAATATTGATTCCTGAAATTGTATGAATGTATCGTATAACATCTTGGAAAGGCGTATCACTAAAATTTAAAGAAATGTTGACTGTCTGGAGTTGTGTTTTAATTTTTTGAATAACTGGGGTATCTCCTTCTCCTGCAACAGTTCTATGTAAATCAGACTGGTCTTTTCTTTTGTTAACAACATTATGCCAATATTCTTTATCAGGATATACAATAAGGTCTGTAATAGGTATGGAACTTCGTCTCATGTCTTCTAGGAAAAGTTTCCATTCGTCGATTTTTTTTTGCAAGGTTTTCTCTGCGATGAATGAATGACTAGAATCACGAATATCTTCTAAGAGTTTTTTGGCTAGTTTATTGGAGGAATCTTCACTGAGAACTTGTTGAATGAGGGCTTCTGCTTTGTCGTATTTCTGACGAGTATAAAATTCGGTAGCTCGCTCAATGAGTATACGAATTTTGCTAGCTCGTTGGGCCTGTTCTTCAGCTTCAAAAATTTCTGCTTGACGTCTAGCTTCTTCAACTTTTGCTAGTCTTTCTTCAGCACGATAGGCTTCGGAAAGTGTCTCTGTTTCTTTGATTTTGATTTCAATTTGTTCTCGTAATTTATCCATACCTAATTCATAAGGTGCCCATTTGATAATTTCTAGAGCTGAATTATATTCTGTTATGGCTAGATCATATTCTTTTTTAGCAACATATTCATTACCTTGTCTGTAATGATTTCTTGCTTCTAATTTGGCTTGTTCAATTTTTACTTTTACTTCATTGACATACATGTCATGAAGAGTGGTTGTTTGAGAATCTAGTTCGCCTAAAAAATTGCCAACTAAACTACGTAATTGTAATGCTTCTTCATGTCCAGGATCAAGTTGTAATGCTTGATCTAAAAAGTTTTTTGCTACGTTATATTCGTGTTGGGATATTTTATTTTTTGCTGTGGCAATCAGGTGTCGGATGAAAGTTTCCTGCTGTTTTTGTTCCAACAATTGATCCGCTTCCAGTTGCCTTAATCGTTGTTCTGCATCTCCTAGTTCTAAACTAGAAGTATCTTGTGCACGTTGGTCTGTTTCTGCATTTTCCGTTTCTTGGTCAGCCACAGGTGTGGAGTTTGATTCTTCTAGTTTGACTGAGGTAGAAGTTTGGCATCCTACGACTAAACAGAGGAAAACTAAAATTCCTCCTATCCATGACACATACCTAGCTTTCATGCCTCCACCTTTCAATATGTTTAATTTTTTTTTTATTAATAAATCAACGAAAATAAAACTATAATTTTAACTTAAATTAGCATTTTAGCATTTATTTTATTCTTGTCAAGGAATATTTAAGCACATACAATCCTATTATGTAGCATGTGCTTTTGTTTTTGAGACACATATACCACGAGTAGAATTTTCTATAAAATAAATAAAATCTTGAATTTCTTTTGATTTGAATCCTCTTTCTCGAATTCTGTCTAAAACTCCATTTCGTGGTGTGTGAAAGTACATTCGATATACTTCTCGAATTTCTTTAATAGTTTCTTGTTGTAAATTAGCACGGTTTAAGCCTACTCGATTAATTCCCCAAACTTGGTTTAATTCTCCTGCAATGACAAATGGAGGAACATCCATACTGATGCGAGAGTTCCCAGCAATCATGGTCAATGCACCAATTTGGCAGAATTGATGGATCATGCTACCACCACCAATAAACACTCTATCTTGGATTTTTACATGTCCACCCATTGCTGTATCATTTGCCATAATAACGTGGTTTCCCACTATACAATCATGAGCAATATGGGAACCGCACATAAAAAAACTAGAATTTCCAATAGTTGTGGGATGTTGTGGATTTGTGCTTCTATGAACAGTACAATGCTCGCGAAAAATATTGTCATTGCCAATAAGGACATGTGTTTTTATATCTTCTTTGAAATTAATATCTTGGGGAATACCGCCTATGGCTGCTCCTGGATGAATTTTGTTTCCATCACCTAACATAGTTCCTTGTCCAAGAAAAGCATGTGCCATAATTCGATTATTTTTTCCTAGTTGAACGTTTTCTTCTATGATTACATATGGTCCAATGTCATTGCTAGGATCTACAATGACGTTGTTTCCTATGATGGCTGTTGGATGTATTGGCATAAATTCTTCTTTCTACGCATTGCTAATACATTGCTAAAAATAAGAAAGAAAGTATTTAAAAAATACTAACTTATTAATAAAATTATTAATATCAATTTTAAATTAATTAGTTAATTATTTTTTAAAATTTTGGAATGTTATTTTTATATTTTTTTAGTATATGATTTTGCGTTGTTACTTTTTGTTTTCCCAATGTTGAAAATTTTGTTGTATTGCTTGCTGATTTTGACGTAATATTTGTTCTGCGTTTTCTTGTTTCGTAGTGATATTGGCATTGCGTCCTGTTGCTTGGGCTTGAAGTATGAATGATTTTAAAGTTCGATATGTTTTACCTTTATCTGTAATTTTTTTATTGTCATCAATCATTTTTTCATCGCGAATGAAAATTTTACATTTTCCATTTTGCTCTAAGAAAAGAGATTCTCGAACAGGCCATTGTGGATCTTGGAATTGAGATATATCGCAAGATTGAGCAAATGTGTAGAATCGATAGCCTTTTAGTAAGGATAGCACTTTTGCCATGACAATGTCTTCAACAATAGTTACTGATGTTTGGTCTTGTAAGGATAGTTCTTTTGCCGTGTAGTTTCCTGTAGTAGATATTAATCCGAATTCATCTTCCTGTTTGTTGATGTGTAAATATTTTTTATTGCTTTCATTGACTAAGATAAGATTATTTTTATGATTTTTTCCTAAGATGCCCACACGACATTCTCCAACTTGATGGATTTCGCTCTTGCTAGGTGCATCGTCTAAGTTACTGTTTTGTGTAGTTTGACAAGAAAATAAAAATAAACAAGATATGATGATTATTATGAATTTCATAAAAAGGTATTCTCCTAAATAATACTCCTATAAATTTTATCATAATGTATTTTGCATTGCAAAGAAAATTATTTTGGTTTTATTACTTAAATTTGAATAAAAAAGAGAAAAGAAAAGATCGTAAAAATTATAAAGAGACATATTTTTCTTAACAATGGTTAAGAATATCTGTCTCTTTATGTTTATTATTTTATATTACGATGTTTATTATTTCATATTTTTTATCGTTTAAAGTAATCTAGTATATCATTGACAGGTTTACTACCTAAGCCTACTATGATCCCTGCACCAATGGAACTGATAATCCAAAAATAAGGTTTATTTTGCAAATGAGCATATTCTGGACTCAGATAAATGAATTGCACACCACCAAATTTACTGACTACTAAGCAAATAAGAATTCCTAGTACGCTTCCAAAGTAAAGGTAACGTCGTACTTTTAAGGATTGTCTACGGCGAAGTTTTTTCTCCCAATAATTTTTTAGGTCAATGAGTTTTTGTGTTTCTGGATTGTATTTAAATTCATTGTCTTCAATTTGTATGTCGCTAGCTCGTGTAACATTCATGGTATTTTTGTAAATTTTATCAATTTCTTCTACTTTATTTTTCAATTCGCTTGTTTCAAATCGAAAGTATTTAATATATTTTTCTAGGGCTGGTTGAATGATTTCAATAATTTTTTGAACAATAAATGAAATAGTTGCTAGAATGGGGGCAATTTCCATGATGAACTCCTTTAAATTGTAATTTCAACTTGACATTTTAGGAAAATTTTTTTATAATAACAACATTCGCTCCCATAGCTCAGTTGGATAGAGCGATGGTTTCCTAAACCATAGGTCGCTGGTTCGAACCCAGTTGGGGGTACAATATTCTTCTAAATATAGCTTTTGATAGTAACTCAAAAAACGCTTACCATTATTTGGCAGAAAATTCAACTCTACTTTAAATAATTAGCTATAAAAAATAGCTAATTATTTTTTTTGAAAGTTTGAATTTTTCGTGCTCTTTTCTTGTAATTCCTTATTCATACTAGATTTTGACTATAGCAAGACTATTATACATTTTTGCTACTTGTTATCAAATAATTTTTTCTTGTAATAAAATTTCCATAATAGGAACAAAGCTTTCTTGATATTATTACAAATATAGCAAATATATTGAAGTATATTATAAATAAATTATAAATATAACTTATTTATTTTAAGTAAATATATTTTATAAATAAATATAATTTATTTATGTTAGTTTTCAAATTTCTATTCTAGAAAAAAAACTTCCAACATTATTATAAATATACAAATATATTTATAAATTCAACCAAATATATTTGTAATTTTTATTTTATAATTTTCTCATGAGAAATTTGATGAGTTCACTTTTTTATTTGCTGTTATTTTGTTGCTTGTTGTAGGTATTTTTTTATGTAAGAGATGGCTTTATGAGGAGATTGGAGTAGGCAGAGATGATATGTATCACTCAATGTTTGTATTTGTGCATGAGGTGCATGTTGTTGTATGATATTTGCTGTTTCTTTGAAGGCTGTCATTTCGTATTCACCAATCATGAGTAGTATGGGAGTTGTGATGTTTCGTATTTTGTCTATATTTTGTGGTGGTTCTATAAATTGTTTGTATTTTGTAGGTGTAGAAAGTTCATCCCATCTATGTTTATGTACTGTATCGATCAATAGGGAACGCATTTGTTGTATTTGATCTAATCCTTGCCAAGCAGGGCTTTGAAGCCAAATTTCTGAAAAAACAGGATGTACTTTTTTATATATGTATTGTAGCATTATGAGTTTAGTATACACTTTTGACATTTCCATGTCTTGAGGTCCACCTGCAAGTGCAGGTGCTGCAAGTGTAATGGTTTTAAAATATATAGGATTATCTAGTGCAATTTGCAAAGCCGTGATAGTGCCAAAGGATAAGGCAATGATGTGTTGTATTTGATGCGTTTTACAGATTTTGAATATGGCTGGGCTGAGTTCGTTCAATGTATTGCCTTCTTGTATGTCTGCTGACATACCATGCCCTGGCAAGTCAATCCCTATATGTGTGTATTCAGGAAGGAGTTCCCACATTTCTTGCCAAGAATTAGAATCTAATGTATATCCATGAATCCAAAGGATCGGTTCTCTTGGTCCTTGTTTTTTTTGTATGTAAAGGTCTATGTCTTTCATAGTATGTTTTTACCTCACCAGTTGTCTTCTTCATCAGGCACAAGGTCAAAGCCTTGTGCTGTTTTTGTCAACATATATACAGCAATAGTGCCTACTACAATACCTAAAGTAATTCCTGGTATATCTACAATTCCATGAGCAACAGGATGGTGTTCTGGATTGAAACCATCTGTATGTGCTAAGAAATAATCTTGGAATTCATGAATATGTAAGCTATTAGCAGTGTGGTCATCACGCCATTGTCGAATAGCTCCTTTCTCTAATCCAAGATTGCTTTCATGCAATTGTTGAGGAATGATATAGTTATCTGGTTTAGGAATTTTAAGGACTTGCCCTGTTTGGACGCATTCATCTCGTACAGATTCCCAGTCAATCGTTTCTATCATACTTTATTCCTTTGTTTTTGTGTTTGCTTTTTTATTGACTTTTTTATTAGGACAAAATTTTTGCAAGGGACAATTGTCACATTTAGGCGAACGTGCAAGGCAGTATTCTCGACCAAGCAATATAAATTGAATAGAGAATGGAATCCAATGTTTTTTAGGAATGATATTTTCTAGATCAAGTTCTATTTTTTTAGGGTCTTGATTTTTAGTAAGGCCTAATCTATTACTGACTCGTTTGACATGCGTATCCACAACAATACCAGGGATTTGAAATGCTTCATTTAAGATAACATTCGCTGTTTTTCGTCCTACTCCTGGGAGTTTTAGAAGTTCTTCCATAGTATTAGGTACAATTCCATTATACGTTTCTAATAAAACTTTAGAGCTAGCTTGTATATTCTTTGCTTTGCTTTTATAGTAGTTGATATTGGAAATTGCCTCTTCAATATCTTCTATATTTGCTTGCATAAAGGATTGCATTGTTGGAAATTTTTGAAATAGTTTACCTGTGATTTTGTTCACTTGTTTGTCTGTGCATTGTGCAGAAAGTATAGTAGCAACAAGCAGTTGAAAGGGGGTAGTATAATGAAGAGGAGATTTTGTATTTGGATATATTTCATCTAATATTTTTAATATGTTTTGAATGTTATTTTTCATAATTTTTACTAATTTTAAAGATAACCAAATTCTTTTAATGTGATGTTATATTTACAAATTTCATCGCAAATTTTATCAATTTTTTCTTGGTAATCGTCAATGATTTCTTCAAGTTTGCTGTATTCTTGAAAGAGACGTAGTCGTTCTTCTTGGATAATTTCAATTTTTTTGTACAGTTCTTCGCCTTTGAGTTTTTTTATTTCATTGAGGTTAATTTGTAAAAATGGTTCGTGGCTTTCTAAATCTGTATTTTTATTGAGTGTATTGTTTTCTTCGTTATCAGAAAGTATTCGTACTTTAGTTTTTTTTAAATATATTTTTTTCATTATATTTTTCTCTATTTTATTTAATAATATTAAGTTCTTTTAAGATATAGTTGAGTTTTTCTATTTCTGTGCATACTTTGTACATTTGCTCTTTATACTCATCTACAATATCTTGTAAGTGGTTGTATTCATGAAAAAGGCGAATTCTTTCTTCTTGAATTTCGTTTAATTTTTTTTGTTGTTTGTCTCTCTCTAGTTTTTTTAATTCGCTTAAGTTAATGTGCATTATCGTTCCCAATAAAAATTTAAATTTGCAAGACCAGCAATTGCTGCTGTTTCTGCTCGCATTGTATAACTTCCTAATAAAAAACTGTTGACTCCGTTTTCTTGTGCTTGTTGAACTTCTATTTCACTAAATCCACCTTCAGGGCCAATCATTAATAAAACTTTTGTTGGTATTGTTGTTTGTTGTTTTAAAAATGAATGCAAAAAGGGTACTTGGGGATCATTATGTGCCATTAAACGTAAAGGAAAATCACTTGTTGCTTGTAATGTTTCTAAAAAGTTCATGATTGAAAAAATTTTTGGGAAAGAGGTATGACCACTTTGTTTTGCAGCAGTAATTAAGAGTTTTTCCCAACGTTCTTCTTTACCTGCAACGTATTTCCCTCCAGCAATGTGTTGTGTGATCATAGGATAGATTCCATCCACGCCTAATTCTACACATTTAGTTAAAATAAAGTCCCAATTTTTACTTTTGATTAGACTTTGTGCAAGATAAATTTCTATATTATTTTTTTGTTGTTTTACTATTTTTTGTAAAATTTTAAGTCGTGCTTCTTTGTTGTTGTATGAAATTAATTTTGCAAGATATTGATTACCGCGTACATCAAACAGTTCCACTTCCATATTGATGGAAGCACGATATACATCAATGAGATGGTGGCGTTCTGGATCGACTAAAATCGCTTCCTGATCCTGTATTTCATGAGAAATATAAAATCGTGGCACTATATTTTCCTTTATATAGAAAGGGGAGATTTCTCCCCTTTCTCCTTAAATATGCTGTTTTAGATATATGCTATTCTAGTTCTTTTCGAATTTCAGCAATTTTCTGTTCATTTTGGTTGAAAATACAAAGTTTAAAGGCTTTTGTATTTAATTTTAAATATTGTTGTTCAAAAGCAAATGTTTCTTCGTTTGTTTTTATAAGTATTTTAGAAACAATATTATCACTACCCATGCGCATTTCTTGAACAAGTTGTAAAACATTGCCTGGCTCTGTAAAAATTTTGCCTCGAATGCGGATTCGATCATGAAGGAAACTTGCTTTTCGTATATCCCAATAAATGACTTGAAGTTGTTGGTTTGCTAAATTCCAACTTTGTTGAGGAACAGGTTGTTCATAATGTGGTTTTGATGGAATTAATGGTTCAGCTGGTTGAGAAGGTGTAGGAATCGGTCTTTGAATAGGTCCAGGTATTGGTTTTGGTTGAATTTTTGGAGGCGTTTGTTGTTCTGGCACTGGTCTTGGTTGAGGAACTGGTCTTGGTTGAGGAACTGGTTGTTGTGTATATGGTGGCAGTGTTTCTTTTTTGATTTGAATTAAAACACGTCCAGAACCTTGTGCTTGTGTTGGTCGATGAAATGCTGTGACAAAGTCCATTCCTGGATTTCGACCTGCTGTATATACACCGTCTCTTGTAATACTACCTTCGCCTTGAACAGACCATTCTGGTGTAAAAGGGACTTCTTCATATAATCGATTATATCCTTGGGCAATAAAACGATATGTTTGACCAGGAACAACTGTTACTTGATCTGGTAACACTTTAATAGTAACAATTTTAGTATCAGCAAAAGCACAACTTGCCACTATGAGTAGCAATACAATCAATACATAATTCTTCATAATAATATCCTATTTGTTAATGTCCTAAAAAAAAAAGAATACTCCTAATATTATTATGCCAAAAATTTTTATTTTTCACAATTTTTTTTCGTGATTTTTTATACAGGTCTATGTTTCCATTTTATGCATATATAATTTATATAAATTTTATGCATGTCTGGCATAAAATTTGTGCATTTAAAATAAATATGACATACTTATGTAAAATCATGTTTTATGTGTGTCGAAAATATATAAAATTTGTGCATTTAAAAATAAATATATCATATTTAAAAATAAATATATCATAATAAATATATCATATTTAAAAATAAATATGTCATACTTATGTAAAATCATGTTTTTTTATTGTGTTGAAAATATATAAAATTTATGCATTTAAAAATAAATATGTCATACTTATGTAAAATCATGTTTTTTTATTGTGTTGAAAATATATAAAATTTATGCATTTAAAAATAAATATGTCATACTTATGTAAAGTAATGTTTTATATGTGTCAAAAATATATAAAATTTGTGCATTTAAAAATAAATATGTCATACTTATGTAAAGTAATGTTTTATATGTGTCAAAAATATATAAAATTTATGCATTTAAAAATAAATATGGCATACTTATGTAAAGTAATGTTTTATATGTGTCGAAAATATATAAAATTTATGCATTTAAAAATAAATATGGCATACTTATGTAAAGTAATGTTTTATATGTGTCGAAAATATATAAAATTTATGCATTTAAAAATAAATATGTCATACTTATGTAAAACAATGTTTTTTATATTTCTAACAATACACATTTACTAATTTGTGCAGCCATTTCACAAGCAATTTTTTGAAATGCTTGTGCTATTGGACTATTTTCATCGGAAATGACAATGGGAGTACCTTTATCTGAATTTGTTCGAACAGAAGTCGCTAAAGGAATTTCTCCTAAAAATGGCAAGTGTAGTTTTTGAGCTAATTTTTTAGCACCTCCTTCTCCAAAAATGTATTCTTTTTCGTTGCAATGAGGGCAAATATAATAGCTCATATTTTCCACTAAGCCTAAAATTGGAACTTCTAGTTGTTGGAACATGGAAATTGCCTTTTGTGCAATGCTCCAAGCTGCTTCTTGCGGTGTACTCACAATTACAACACCACTTACTTCCACTTGTTGGCATAGACCTAGTTGGACGTCGCCTGTTCCGGGAGGTAAATCTACGATTAAATAGTCTAGTTCTCCCCATTGTACGTCCAATAGAAATTGACTTACTATTTTACTTAACATAGGACCGCGCCAGATTACAGCTTCTTCTTTTGGTAATAGATATCCCATAGAAATCATGCTGATTCCGTAGCGTTGTACTGGTATTATTTCTTGTTCTGTGCCATTTAATTCTGAACCTTGGGTGTTTAATAATAATGGGATGCTGGGACCATAAATGTCAGCGTCTAAAAGTCCAATTTTAGCACCTGTTTTTGCAAGTGCCAGTGCAATATTCGCACTTACCGTGGATTTACCCACACCACCTTTACCACTTGCTATAGCAATAATGTGCTTTACGCCTTTTAAAGATGATTTTTTTGAAAATTTGTTTTCAAGCACTTGAGAAGTCAAGGTAATGTCTACGTTTCCAATGCTAGGAATTTGGCGAACATATGTTTCAGCAGCATCACGAATTTTTTGTTTAAAAGGACAAGCTGGAGTCGTTAGTTCAATAGCAAAAGAAACATCATTTCCTTGAATGTGTAAATTTTTAATAAAACCAAGACTAACAATATCTTGGTTTAAGTCTGGATCAAGTACGTTAGACAGAGCTTTATAGACTTGATCCTCTGTAATACAATTCATTTTTTCACCTTTTTATAATATAAAATTTGGAAAAATACACTGTAAATCTTTCTTAACTTTACATTGTAATTCATAAAATTTTCTTGACTTTACGTTATAATTCATGTATTTTTGAATTCAATTCAATGAAGTTTTTTATCTGTATCTTTTATTGTTAAATTGGGAAAATGTATAATAAATTTCTCTTGACTTTACATTATAATTAATACATTATAATGAATGTATTTTCAATTAAATTCAGTGAAATTTTGTTATTGTGTATCTTTTATTGTTAAAAAGGAGTTGTTAATATGAAATTATTTTTAGTTATGTTAGTAGCTTTCAGCATGATGGTGCCTATGGTGGCACAAGAACCAGAAATCCCTGTAGAAGAAGTTGATGAAATTGAATTTGTAGAAGACTTCGCTGAAGAAGAACTAGAAGAAGCTGACCAAGCAATCGAAGAATTAGCCGAAGAAGAAGCTGAAGAAGAAGTCGAAGAAGAAGTTGAAGAAGTCGAAGAAGAAGCCGAAGAAGATGATGATATAGAAGACATTGTGATTGACGCAGATGAAAAAGTGGAAACTGACGCTGAATTTTTAGGTAAAGCAGTTGACAGAATTATTGCTTGTGCATCTAATCTAGAAGCTGAAAAAGATGATGCTATTCTTGATATTGAAGAAAAACAAGAACACCTTAAAGAATTAGAAGCTGAACTTGAAACACTTGGTTGGATTAAAAAACAAGTTCATAAAGTTAAAATCAGCAATGCTGCAAGAAATGTCAAAAAAGCTGAAGAAAAACTAGACGATATTAACGTTCGTCTTTCTATTGTGTATTGTGTTCTTGCATCTTTAAGCAAAAGAGTCATCTCAGACGAAGAAGTTGCAACAGCTAAAGCAAATTTATCAAAAATGTATGACCTACAAAAACAAGCTGTTCAATTCCTTTACAAAAAAAAGACTCCCAATCCTGTACCAGCAGAATATAAAGCCATTCAAAAACAACTCCAAGATAGAGAAGCAAAACGTGCTGAACTCGAAAAAGTAGCTAGTTGGAAAAATAAACACACTCGACTACTTGCTGATCGAAAAATCAAAAGTCTCAAAAAAAGACTAGAAGTATTAGAAGGAAAAATTTTAGTAGATACAGCTATTGCTTTCATCCTTCAATAGTTTGTAGTAATATAACTATTCTAAAAATATATTCAAAGAGTGATTTTTTCTAAAAGTCACTCTTTTTTTATACAATATTATTATCAGAGATCTAAAAAATGGAATGTTATAAATCTAATATTAATAAGCTCATTCAAAATAAAAATTTTAAAATTCCTATTTATCAAAGAAAATATACTTGGAGAATAGAACAATGCGAACAATTATTTGACGATATAATAAATATGATCCTGAAAAGTAGAAAATCTCATTTTTTTGGTGCTATTATTATCACTAAAGATACAGAGGCTAATTCTAGGTATATTGTTATTGATGGTCAACAACGCATTGCAACTATTAGTTTATTATTACTTGCTTTAAAAGTAGCTTTAGATGACAATGTGATCCAATCTGGAGACTATCCTCCAGAAGAATTATGTAAAGAGATTATAACTATATATCTTATAAATAGTTATAAGAAAAAACAAGACAATAAACAAGAATACCTTATTCAATTGACTAAAGAAGATGATGAAACATATCAATTATTATTTGATAGACTTCAAGTAAATAATAATGATAGCGCAACATATCACGGATTCGACGATAAAATTAAAATAGACATAGAAAATGGTAAAGTTAAAAATCAATATATTGTGAATAATTTTCAATATTTTTATCAAAGAATCAAAGAAACAACAAATATATCAGCTTCCCAACTTCTACAAGGAATTGAAAATCTTTCTCTAGTAGAAATCACTATGGATGAAAATGAAGATCCACAACTTATTTTTGAAAGTATTAATGCTACTGGTCTAGATTTAACAGAAGGAGATAAAATCAGAAATTATTTACTAATGGATTTATCTTATGATACCCAAGAATCTTTTTATAACACGTATTGGAAAAATATTGAACAATTAACAAAAAGAGAACGTTCTAGAAAAGATAGTCAAGAGATAGATGGTATTGGACTTTTTATTCGTGATTTTCTCACAGCACGCACTACAAAAATTTCAAAGATTGATAAAACATATGCAGAGTTTAAGACATATTATCAAAAATATTTGCAAGAAGATCCTAAAAAAGATGATCGAGAAGATTTATTTAAAATTTTGCTAAAGTACGCAGAAAATTATCATAAATTTTTATACCCTCAGTCCCTTGCATCTTCTCAACCACAACTTGCTTTGGCATTGTCTTATATTAATCGATTAGACATGAAAACTGTCTATCCTTTTTTATTGGAAGTTTTTCGAGAATTTAAAGGAAATCTTTTAACAGAGCAACAAGTCTTAACTGTTCTTAGTATCATTGAATCGTATGGTTTTCGACGTTTATTCTGTAATTTGATAACAAATGCACTCAATAAAATTTTTCAAAATTTACATAGTGCGATTAAAAATAGAATAAAAGCATCTCAAAATCATATCGATGATAATACACCTTTATCTTATGAACAACATCTCCAACAAATTTTGAGCGAAAAAAAAGGGAAAACTCGTTTCCCAGATAATAATGAATTTAAAAAGATGTTAATAGAAAAAAAAATTGATGAAGAGATGAAAGCAAATTATCAAAAGTATTTTTTTGTACGTTTAGAAAATAAAGATACAGTGTATCAAAAATTACAAGAAAAAGAGAATAAAAAAGAAAGATATACACTCGGATATATTAGTGATAATGTACAGGGAAATTTACTACATTGTTTAGGGAATTTAACTATTACAGGTTATCCTACTAGAAAAAAACGGACATTTGAAGAACAAAAAAAAGATAATTTTGGTTTTGATGCATCGGATAGTATTCTTTGGTTATGTAAATATCCCTTAAAACAAGAAAAATGGACAGAAACAGAAATTAATAAAAGAACAGAAATTTTAGCAAAGCGAGCCATTTGTATTTGGCCAATGTTACAAATACAAAAAATTTCAAAAAGTGAAACGTGCAATCTATTACTAGAAGATACTAATTCTTTTACTTGGACAACACCAGAAAATTTTATGATTAATGATACGATGTTTAAAGTGGAAACATGGGCTGATGTATTAATTAAATCATTGCAATACTTATATCAACAAAATCCAGATTTTTTACATCAAGTTAAAGAACGCACTTGGCTACGCAGTTTATTTTATCCACAGGCAAGATGTGCAAGGATTGTAGAGATTGCACCTAATATTTCTATACAGACTTCTTCGAATACACAATCAAAAGTAAAATATTTGCAAGATATTTTCAAAGAATTTGGAATTCAAGAAGTTATGATAACAATTTTACGAACAAGTTCTGAAGAAGATGAGGAAGAAGAAGAACAGGAACAAGAACAAGAACAGGAAGAATAGATAATATATTTTTAACAAAAAATGAACATGCACTTAGAAAATAATATAACAGTTTCTAAATGCATGTTTTATACTTTATTATAGAAAAAAATTCTATAATTTTTAGTAAATTATGAATTGCAAAAATGGTAAAACAATGTATGATATTTTTGTTTTTCTATCTTTATTTTTAAAAGGAGAATCTTATGAAAAAAAATTTTCTGTTATATGGAATTCTTGTTGTTGTGCTAGTTTTTTCTATATGGAGTTTTGCCCAAAGCGATGACTTAGCACCCTACAATGTGATAAAAAATGGTGAAAAGGCTCCTCTTGGTGAAATAGTTAATATATTAGGTGAAGAAGTAGAATGGAAAAATAAAGTAGTAATTGTAAATTTTTTTGCTACTTGGTGTCCACCATGTAAAAGAGAAATGCCTGAATTAGAAAAAGCATACCAAATGCTTAAAAATAATGAAAATTTTGTTTTACTTTCCATTGGTCGTGGAGAAAAAGAAGAAAATTTATTAAAATTTCAAGAAAAAATGAAAGTTACCTTCCCCTTTATTGAAGATCCAGAGTCCACTATCTATAAAAAATTTGCAAAAGAATATATTCCACGAAATTATGTAATCAATAAACAAGGCGTTGTTATATATCAATCTGTTGGCTATCAGTTAAAAGAATTCCAAGATATGATTCAATTAGTTCAAAAAGAATTACAAAAAAAATAGATAGAATTTTATAATCATAAAATTTGGAAAGAATAAATAATACTTTTCAAGTATAGAATTGAAATATACTATGAATGGATTTTTATAATAACTAAAAGAGGAAGGAAAATTTTAAAATTTTCCTTCCTCTTTGTTATGTTGCATGTGTTTCTGAAAGCATGCAAATATAATAAACAATAAATATGAAAAATTATTTTTGTAAGAAAAAATTTATAATTTCAAAAATTTTATTACTTTTTTTATCAATAGGTGGAAGTTGTAACATACTTCTTGCTTTATTGATCAAAGCAATATCCATGGGTTCTTGATTACTAATAGACAAATAAATAGACAATACAGCTGTGCGAAAGGCTTTTGCTGGAACTCGAAGTGTATTGGGAGAATAGCGAGCCGGATGTATATGAATATAGCCTTGTTCTTGATCGCCTGCTCGTAATGTGATGATCGTTGTATCACTGAGTGCAAGATTGTAATAATAGCCTTGGCGAACAATTTTGCCATGTGTTTGTAAAAATTGTTCATACGTTGCTTTATCATGTACATGGTATGCAGAAAGTTTTTCTAAAATTTCGCGTTTTATGTTTTCAGTAGTAAGTTTCCCCATGTAAATATCTAAAATTCCATCACCTGCTTGCTGCACTTTTTGTATAAATTCTTCTTTATTTTCTTGTGCTTTTATATATATATTGGAAAGAATCGTACTTAAGTGATGTTTTCCTTCATTGTAGATAATATTGTTTAATTGCATGCTCTCCTCATCTATTGATTGAGTGCATCCCAAGTATTGGGGCCCACTTTTCCGTCCACTTCTAAGTTGTTGTCCTTTTGAAATTTTTTAATGGCTTCAATGCTTTTAGGTCCCAATCGTCCATCTAATTTCCCTTTGTAATAGCCTTTTTTATGAAGAAGGCGTTGTATGTTGGCTTTTGTTTTTTCTAATATGTGGACTTTATCTTTTAAGCCCAAAAGATGTAGTATGTCTTCCCACATTTGTTTTCGTCTAGGAACTTTAAGAACAGCAATAGCAAATTGTTCGTTATTGATAGTTGTAAATCCACAAAATGTATTGCCTGCTCTATTAGTCCAACCTGTTTTCCCATACACAGGATATTTCCCTATAGAAAGCTTATTCCCTGTTTTAATATAGTATTTTTTGCCAGAAGAGGTTGTAATGTATGTGCTCGGGCAATTTAATATTTCTCTGATTTGTGAATAACATGATGCATTGGCTGCAATAACTGCTAGATCATAAGCACAAGAATATTGATTTTTTGCTGGTAGTCCATTGGGCGTTACAAAATTGCTTTGTTGGCATCCAAGCTGTTTTGCTTTTTCGTTCATAAGTTGTGCAAATGTCTCCACAGAACCAGCTACTCCTTCTGCAAGAATAATGGCTACATCATTGGCAGATTTTAAAAGCAATGCATGTAGTAAATCTTTGACAATCATTTTGTCACCATTTTCCAACCCTAGCTTTGTAGGTTCTACGGCAACTGCTTTCGGAGAAGTAACAAATTCTTGGTTCCAAAATTTGTTATCTAATACTACCATAGCAGTTAAAAGTTTCACTGTACTCGCAGGTGGTAGTTGTTGCAAAGAATTTTTATGAGATACAATTTCCTGTTTTGTAATATTGAGTACACAATAAGAATGAGATGCTATATTTTCTTGACTAAAAATCGGAAACGATACAAATATACATAAAAATAAAATAAGAAAGATATTTTTTTTCATTTTATACCTCTATTTTTTCTTCTCCTAAGAAGTAAATTTTAAAATAATTTTAATTTGCTATTTTTTGAATGGATAATTTCTCATTTAATTATGGCTAAAGAGACCAATTTTTACTAAAAAAAACATACATTTAAAAATTGTTTGGGGAAAGAATGAAATATATATGAAAAAATATGTTGAAATATTTGTAACATAAAATTTTCTTTTTGACAAGAAACTAAATTTTTTTTACAATAATTTTTACAATAAATTTTATATATTTTAGGAGTTAAAAATGTCTACAATTTTTGAAAAAATTATCCAAGGCGAAATCCCTTGTGCCAAAATTTATGAAGATGATAAATTTTTTGCTTTTTTAGATGTAAATCCTATAGCAGAAGGTCATACTTTGGTCATTCCTAAAAAGGCAGATCCTTATATTTTTGAACTCGAAGATAGCACATATGAAGAATTAATGAAATTATCTAAAAAAATTGCTCAACATTTAAAAGAAAAAACAGGTTGCCCACGAGTTTGCATGGCAGTTATAGGGTGGGAAGTTCCTCATACTCACGTTCATTTAATCCCTACTACAAATATGCAACAAGTTCCTTTGAATGGTCCTGACCGTAAAAAATCTTCTTTAGAAGAATTACAAGTCTTAGCAAAAAAGCTTGCCCTGTAGAAAGGATGATCCATGGCAATTGAAAACCGTATTGGAAAAGTCAAAATCAATAAAAAAGGATTTTTAATGGATTTTGACAATAAATGCATCGAAGAAGCTATTTTAAAAGCAGCACATGAAGTAGATGGATTAGTAAAAAATATTGATCCTGATTCTGTGTATGCTCATTTTTCGTCTAAATCAGAAGAATTTATTGCCCAAGCATTGACAGAAGATGTAATTCTTTGTTTAAATATGCAAAAAGAATACCGCTCGCCCCACCGTCCACCTTCATTAGATGAAATTCATGATACGGTGATTGACGTTCTCATGGATCGAGGTTTTGAACGTGTTTCTTCCTCCTATAGCATTTATCGCGAAGGACAAAATGCTCTGCGTCTTGGCTGGCTTAAAAAACGACAATTTGCAGGTAATGGTTATCCTAAAACATTACTTAAACAACGAGAAAAATGGTGTAAAAAACAGGGAATTCAAAATATAAAAGACTTAAATGAAAAAATCCATCAAGGAAAATTCTTAGAACTTGTGTCTTTAGATACTGAAAGATATGAACAAGAATTACAAAAAGCAGTTTCTCAATTTGAGAAAAAATTTCAACAGAAAAAAATTAAGGTAATGATTATTGCAGGACCTTCTTCCTCAGGAAAAACAACTACTTGCAAAAAATTATCTCAATATCTACACAATCGAGGCTATACATTCAAAATCTTGGAAGTTGACAATTATTTCTTTTCCTCAGAAGAATATCCTAGAGACTGGTTTGGAGACATGGATTATGAATTACCAGAATCTATTGACCTATGCCGTCTCAATAAAGATTTAGAATCATTAATCAAAGGAGAAGCCATCTACCCTCCTATGAATAATTTTAAAATTCGCACTACTTCCCAAGAACCATTTCAATTAAAAGAAAATGAAATTTTATTGCTTGATTGTCTCCATGGTCTTTATCCTCCCACCACAGAAGCTGTACCAAATAACTTAAAATTCAAGGTATATATTGAAACATATCCTGGATTGTTCAATAATGAGGGCCAACCCATTAAATTCACTGATATTCGCATGCTCCGTAGAATGTGTCGAGATGTACGTGATAGAGGCTACACGTTCCAATATACACTTGAACATTGGGCTACTGTACGTAAAGGAGATTTTAAAGGTATTGTACCATATATACTTACAGCTGATGCATGTATTAATGGTGCTTTGTTATATGATTTACCTACTTTAAAATATCAACTCTACAACAACAACAATGAATCGCCCTTCCAAGATCAGATCCTTACAAAATATAAAGAACGAGGCAGGTTAGATGCATATCGGCGTGGCATACGAGTAAAAAAATTATTGGAACAAGTAGAATTACCGACAACAGAAGAGATCAAAAAAATTCCAAAAGATAATCTCATTCGGGAATTTATAGGACAATAATATTTATTTTTTTTTAATAAAAAATATTAAATATTATAAAAAAATAAATTGACAATCATAAAAAAATAATATATAATAATATATCATAAAAAAATTGAAAAATCTTATAGCAAGATAGCAATAAAATATAGATTAAACAACTATACAAAAAAATAAATAACGTAAATGAAGTTGCAAATTTAAACTTATTGTTGTCAATGCTATTTGTAAGATAAGTAAAATTTTATGTAATTTCATTTATATTTTTATTTTTTGAAAAGGATAGAAGATGGGAAAAACAAGTCCAAAAGATGCAAAAGATGCTGCAAAAAAACAAGGTAAAGGTGGAAAAGAAGCTGAAAAATCAGCAGGAAAATCTCAGGGCTCAGCAGCAAAAAAGGGCGGTAGTGCTCCAAAAACAGGTAAAAAATAATCTGTTGTTTTTAAAATTATTTAATGTCATTAAAGGAATCCCTGGATTTCTTTAATGGCATTTTTTTACAATAATTCAAAGGCTTCTTTTAATATTTTTTAATTCAAAGGCTTCTTTTAATATTTTTCTAATCACACACTTTTATGTATTTTATAGAGTATGAGTGGAGGGTATTTGGAATAAAAAAATATTCTAAAATTATATTTTTTAATGATAATCTAATAATTAGTTAAAACTAAACTAATCATTTTAGAAGTACATATTTTTAGGAGCGGGTGTCCTGTGGCGGAACTTACATTCAATGTCGAAAGACTTCAACAAATGGAAACAGCCGCCTTGGTAAAAATCAACGGATCAATTGATGCTAAAACCGTTGTATTATTCCAAGAAAAATTGGATCAATTTCAATTAGAAGGCTATACACGATTTATATTAGACATGGAAGGCATCAAATACGTAAACAGTACAGGTTTAGGTACATTAGTTAATGTTGCTGATGAATTAGAAACAAAAGGCGGTGGAATTGCTCTTATCAAAATTCATCCTAAAGTTAAAGTCGTTTTTGACATGTTGGGGCTCAATGCATTTTTCAAAATTTATTCCAATGAAGAGGAAGCACTGAGCCATTTCCAAAAAAGCGACAAAGATGCTGGGAAAGGAAGTCCCGTATCTACTGCGTCTACAGGATTTCAAGAAATTGCTCGACCTCCCCGCATTACACAAACGAGATCTATCACACAACAACCACCTTCAACACATTCTGCACCAGTATCATCCCCTATCAATAATATTCTTACAACAAAAGTAAATCCACCTAGTGAACCTGGTGCTCCCTTTTCATTAATATGTGCCATTTGCAAAGTGAAACTTAATATTCCTAAACCAGGAAGTTACAAGTGTCCTCGTTGTGCCACATTTTTTAAATTATTTGAAGATGGTAGAGTGACTTTTTCAGAACGTAAAAAAACATCACCACTGCAAATGAAGCTTTCCTGTACAGATGAATGTATGCATGGACTTGCTGAATTTGTTGCTGTATTGGCAACACGTATTGGTTTTTCTACAGAAGATGTTTTACAACTCAAGGATGCAATTTTTGAAGTATGTAGTGTAGTGATGGAAAAAGCCTATGATAACAAACAATATTTATCTTATAATGTTGTAATCACCCCCTCATCTCTTGATCTTAAAGTTCAAATCTCAGATTATGGAAAATATATATATGACGATAATATTTTTCCAAAAACTTCAAAAACTATGGATGAATTTGAACATACACAACACCCCAAAGGTGGCAACATTATTTCCTTTGCAAAATCATTTAATAAAAAAACAAGAAGCAACCCATATGGCATATAATTAAAAAAAATACACTATAAAATAAATAGAATAGAGCGATGTTGAATCTAAATCAATGCAACATCGCTCTATTCCGTGTCTATTGGGAGTCGAACCCAAGACCTTTAGCTCCGGAGGCTAACGCTCTATCCATCTGAGCTATAGACACAACTGTAGAATACTATATAATGTCATAAAAAAAAATCAAGAATAAAAAATAAAAAACTGGTTTTTTTAGAAAATATATCGTATAATAATAGTGACAGTAGAGTACGAAGTACTTACTGAAATTATAACCAATTATTTTTATCAACGTTATTAATATATATAAATAACAGAATATATATATATAACGTCTACAATGAATTATTTTATATTTTCATTAAAGGGGTAAAAACATGAGATATTTATTAATTTTATTACTAGTACTCAGTGTACTAGCACAAGGTCAAGCATGGAGTCCTTCTAGCAACCTTGATAAACCTTATAGTGGTAATCGTGGTTCTACATTTATGACAATGAAGTCAGTAGGAACTTTTTTTGATAACTGCTCTATAAAAGAGGTTCTTGGTTTTTTAATTGGTATTCAAGATGATGCCAGTACTGTTTCTGAAGAAGCTGAAGTAAGTAGAACTTATTGGGGCGGTGCAAGAGACACTACATTGATCAATAAATTACAAAAATTTTACAATACAAATACTTCTTCTAGTGAAGTGTTTGATAGTGCTGTAAATACAAATTATTCTCTTGGCACACTAGGTGCATTACCAGATAGTGACTACTGGAAAGAAGAAACTGATAAAATAGATAATAATGGTCTAAGTAGAACGAATATTCAAATATATTTAGGACGTAACACTACAGTGGAAGGTCAAAGAAATTATGACCAAGACATTCTTAAACTAACATTTAGTGATGGTTCTAAATACACTATCCATGCTTATGCAAATTCCACACCTCTTGTACTAGATCTTGATGGCGATGGTAAATTAGAAGCATCTAATGGACAATGGCTACCTCATGAAAATCATATCTATCGTGAAACTTTAGTTCAATTTGATATTAACAATGATGGATTTGATGAAGCTGTAGAATGGGTTGGTCCTAATGATGGTCTATTGATTACTTACACACCAGGCGAAAAAGTAACAGGTAAAAATTTATTTGGTACAGCATTAGGATTTAGCAATGGATATGAAAGATTATCTACTTTCGATACAAACAATGATCTTAAAGTATCTGGCGAAGAATTAGCAAATATCAAAGTATGGAGAGATGCAAATCAAAATGCAAAAGTAGATGCTGGTGAAATCTTAACTCTTGAAGAATTAGGCATCACAGAATTATGTGTACTACATTCTGATATGAAATCCTATTTTATTCAAAATGGTGAAAAACGAGTTATGTGGGATTGGTATCCTAATGTTTTAATGATCAAAAAAACAAGATAATAAAGTAGAGTAATAATTGCCATACTAAAATATATAAATAAAGGACTACAAAGTAGTCCTTTATTTATGTAATTTGTGTAAGATACATAGGAGTTTTATATATGCCAATAAAAAAAATACATTTGTATTTTATACTATTCTTTTTTTTCTCATTGTCTATACAAGGACAGTGGCAAATATCTAAAGAAGATTTAGCCAAAGCAGGAATTGAACATAGTAGTTTTAAAATGGCAATCTTAACAACAAAAGGTAATTTAGCTATTGGGTATGAATATTTAGATTTAGAGCATAGAAAAAAAGGTGAAATTTATGCTTTACACTTAATATATTTAAAACCTAATAATGCATTTGAGGTAAAATCAGTTGTATTGCCTTTTACTTTTCTTGTTGGGATAGGCTTAATTCAAAATGAAAAAAAAGCTATTATTGTAGGAAATTATGGTACTAAGATCATTATTCTTGATTTAAAAACATTAGAAATAAAAACTATTTTTGAATACCAACCTAAGCAACCAGGATTTCGGACAGGAACTTTAGTCGTAGGTTTTAAAAATAAAGTATATCTTTCTGGATATTTTTATGATAAAGACCAATATTGGTTAGGTGATTATGTTGCAGAACTTATTGTATCTGAAGATACAAATAATATTGAATTTTATAAAAAAATTAATCTACAAGATGCTTATTCTCAAATAGGTGGTCAACCATATATTTATCAACTCATTTCAGGAAATATGGCTTATTTTGGAATACCAAGACAAAGAGATAGTAAAAATCGTCCTCAAATGGATTTATATTTTTATAAGAATAAAAAAGTAGAAAAAATTGCGTCAGGGCTTACAATAGGTGCTTTTGCTGGTACAGAAGACGTTGTCTTTTATACAGTATTTAAAAATTCTTGGGAAGCGTATATACAATCTATAGATGGAAAATGGAAACATAATATTAGTCAGAAAAATATTCCCTATACATATCCTTTTATTTCTGATAATTCAGAAACGATTGTCTATTGTACCATTGATATTTATGTGCAGACTATGGATATATATTATGCACAGAAAAAAGATAAATACGAGCCTAAATTTTTAAAAACAATGCCTATTGGTGCAATGAAACTATCTGGAGATGGGACTACTTATTTACATATAGGACCTGAATATATTGAAATTGATACATTCGCTAATCAAGAAAAATTACAGCAAGAGCAAGCAGAAAAAGAGCAAGCAGAAAAAGAATTAGATTTAGAAGAAAATAAAAAAGATGAATAATATATGTTATATAGATTATTCTCTTTATTACATAACCGTTGTTTTTATAATATATATCCTTTAAGGAGTAAAAACATGAGATATTTATTAATTATAGTCCTTGTACTCAGTGTAGTTGTACAAGCAGATTGGAGTGCCACATCCAATCTTGACAAACCTTATACTGGAAATCGTGGTAGTGAATTTTTAAAAATTTCAACAGTAGGATCATTTTTTAATGCATGTAATATCTATGAGGTAATTGGATTTATTACTGGCCGTGATAATAGTGCTTCAACTTATAGCAAAATTGGAATCCATGAAAATTGGGGTTGGAAAGTCACAGCAACTTTAGGAAAAAGTTCATATTTTGATGGAGTAACTCAGGAAGGTAAAGATTTAAAAAATCGTCTTTTAAAATATTACAATCAAAATACAGCTTCTGCAGAAGTTTTTACTAATTTGATCAATACAAATTCTGGTATAATCAGTACTTTTGGTAATTTACCTCAAGATGATTATTTTGCAAACACAATTCGAGAAATTGATGAAACTAAAGAACGAAGAGTTGTTGATTTATATTTAGGTAGAAACACAACTGTAGAAGGTGAATGGAGTTATTCTAAAGATATTTTAGACTTAACCTTTGGTAGTGGCGAACGTTATAGAATTCATGCTTATGCAGATACAACTCCTATTGTTCTAGATCTTGATGGTGATGGAAAACTAGAAGCATCCAATGGCGAATGGTTGCCTCACAAATATAATCAAGACCATTCTAAACTCGTTAATTTTGACATCAATGGAGATGGATTTGATGAATTAGTGGAATGGGTTGGTCCCAATGATGGTCTACTCATTACTTACACACCTGGTGAAGAAATTTCTGGTAAAAATCTTTTTGGAAATGCTTTAGGCTTTACCGATGGATTTGAAAGACTAAAATCTTTTGATACAAACAATGATCTTAAATTAACTGGTGAAGAATTAGCCAATATTAAAGTATGGCGAGATGCCAATCAAAATGCAAAAGTAGATGCTGGTGAAATTCTATCTTTAGAAGAATTAGGCATTACAGAATTATGTGTATTGCATTCTGATATGAAATCTTATTTTATTCAAAATGGAAAACGCCAAGTCATGTGGGATTGGCATCCTAATTTTTTTATGGTAAAAAAAACAAAATAAGATAATATTTGCTTATTACAAAAATAAAGGACTACTTTTTCGGTAGTCCTTTATTTTTATATTCGTATGGAGTATAACATGATGCATAAAAGAGTATTGTTTTTTTTCTTATTGCTCAGTATATTTTGCGGATCCATGCATGCACAATGGAAAATTACAAGAGATGATTTAAAGAAAGAAGGGATTAATCCTTCGCAATTTAAAATGGCAATTTTATCTTCCAAAGGAAATTTTGCCATTGGATATGATTTTTTAGATTTTGAACATAAAAAAAAGGGAGAAATATATGCTCTCCGAATAATTCATTTTCAGACCAATGAAAAATTTCAAATCAAAACTGTGATCCTTCCCTTTAGTTTTTTAGTAGGGATCGGCTTAATTAATAATGAAAAAACTGCTATTATTGTTGGAGATTATGGAAGTAAAATCATTAGTGTTGATTTAAAAACATTACAAATCACCACGATCTTTGAATATAAAAAAAATCAACCAGGATTTAAAACAGAAACTTTAGTAGTGAGTTGGAAAAATAAAATATACTTGTCAGGCTATTTTTATGATAGAAGACAATACTGGGAAGGTGATTATGTTGTTGAATTATTGCACAATGAGAAAACAAACCAAGTTCAATTTATAAAAAAAATGAATTTAGAGGATGTTTATAAAAAAATAGGTATGCAACCTTATACTTTTCAACTAATTTCAGGGGATATGGCATATTTTGCAACAAAAAAACATAGCACAGAAGATACTTTAGTTAGCATGACTCTCTACTATTATAAAAATCAACAATTAAAAGAAATTGACCAAGGATATGGAATTGGTGGTTTTGCTGGCACAGACGATATTTTATTTTACAATGTTTTTCGAAAAGATTGGGAAACATATATTATTTCTTTAGATGGAAAATTGAAACGAGACATTTCAGAAAAACGTGTATCATATACATACCCTTTTATCTCAGAAAATTCTCAAACTATTGTGTTTTGTACATTTGATCTATACGTACAAACTATGGATATTTATTATGCGACAAAACAAGATCAATATCAAAAACGACTGTTAAAAACAATGCCTATTGGTGCCATGAAACTTTCTGGTGATGGAAAAACATATTTACATATGGGTCCAGAATATATGGAAATTGATACTTTTGAAAACCAAGAAAAAATCAAGCAAAAAGAATTGAAAAAAATTCAAGAAGCAGAAAAGGAACAATTTCTAGAAGAACATGAAGATGAGGAAAAATAAATAGAATTAGCTTATTTTTTAAGGTAAAAACATGTCTTTTATTTATCGTTGCCAAGAGTGTAAACAAGAATTTTCACAAAAGGAAGTGCAATATCTTTGTCCTATATGTGGCTCTGATTATAAAGTAGGAATGCCATTAAAAGGAGTTTTAGAAGTTATTTTTGATTATAAAAAAATAGCTAAAAAATTTGATCTAGAACAACCCAATTGGGATTTATTTTGTTGTGTAGATCGCAAATATTTCCCAGAATATGTTGTAGGGAGTACTCCTTTTTTTCGTTCTTCTCGTTTAGAAAAGAAGTTAAAGTTTGAAAATATTTGGATAAAAAATGATGGATTAAATCCTAGTGGATCTTTAAAAGATCGAGCGTCTTTTTTATTAGTAGCAGAAGCCAATCGTATAGGTGAAGATACATTAGTAACAGCTTCTACTGGAAATGCAGCCAGTGCATTGGCCAGTGCTTGTGCAGGTGGTGGGAAAAAAGCAGTGATTTTTGTTCCTGCGTCTGCTCCTAAAGCTAAATTAGTACAAATGAGGTTAGCAGGTGCCACTGTCATTCCTGTAGATGGTACATATGATGATGCCTTTGCTTTATCTCTTCAGTATACAAAAGAAAAGGGTGGATTAAACCGTAACACTGCATATCATCCTCTAACTATTGAAGGCAAAAAAACAGTAGGTCTAGAAATATTTGCACAAAATAATTTTCAAGTACCGGATGTTATTTTAGTACCAGTAGGCGATGGTGTCATTATTAGTGGTGTTTATAAAGCGTTTTACGATTTACAACAAGCAAAAATCATTGATAAAATGCCACGTCTTATTTGTGTTCAAGCTGAAACTTCTAATGCGATTCATAATTATATTGTAACAGGCGAATATAAAAATGCTCCCCATCCTCAAACAGTGGCAGATTCTATTTCTGTTTCTATTCCTAGCAATGCCCATATGGCTCGTCGTGCTGTTCTAGAAACAGAGGGATTTTCTATTACTGTGTCTGATCAAGAAATTGTATCTGCACAAAAAACATTAGCCAATACTACTGGAATTTTTGCGGAACCAACTGCTAGTTCTGTCCTTGCAGCTCTTGAAAAAATTCAAGATCAAAACATGATTCATAAAAAGGATCAAATTGTTCTTCTCATTACTGGACATGGTCTTAAAGATATTGACACTCCTCTAAAATATTTAAATTAATATTTTCTAATATATTTTAACAGAAGTTTTTTTTAAATCTTCTCAATTTTTCCTATTAAAAATAGCTATTTTTTAATAGCTATTTTTTTAATAGAATGAAAAATGTAAAAAATCAAAAAAATCTATTTTGTTTTTCTTTGTTTTTTTGATACAATCCATAAACATAGTTGTTATTGTAATAAAAAAAAAGAAAAGGCAATAGAATGCAGGAAATTATTGAAACTATTAATCTTACTAAAAATTTTCGCGATTTTTGGGGAAGAATTAAGGCAAGAGCTTTAGATAATTTAAATCTAACAGTGTATAGAGGGGAAATATTTGGCCTCCTAGGTCCTAACGGATCTGGTAAAACAACCGCCATAAAGTTAATGCTTGGCTTACTTTTCCCTAGTAAAGGGAAAATTCGCATTTTAGGAAAATCTCCTCGTTATGTAGGAAATAAAAAATATATTGGTTTTTTACCAGAAGAAACATATTTATATCCTTATCAAAATGCAGAAGAAGCTCTATATTTTTATGGTCGCCTCTTTGGTCTTCCACGTCATATATGTGCAAAACGTGTAGATGATTTATTGGAGATGGTAGGACTTACAAAAGCACGGAAAAGACCATTAAAAGAATATTCTAAAGGTATGGCTCGCAGAATTGGAATTGCTCAAGCTTTGATTAATGATCCAGAATTGATTTTTTTAGATGAACCCACAACTGGATTAGACCCTATTGGCACTCGTGAAATAAAGGATTTAATTTTACAACTGAAAAATCATGGGAAAACAGTATTACTTTGTAGCCATTTATTGGCGGATGTAGAAGATATTTGCGATAGAATATCTATTTTATATGGTGGAAAAATTCGTTCCCAAGGAACAGTTGCAGAACTTTTAAGCAAAAAATCAGACACACAACTAACATTCCATAATTTATCTGAACAAATGTTGAAAGAACTTCAACTTTGGCTACGTCAAAAAGATTTAAAACCAACCTTTAGTAAACCACAAGAAAAATTAGAGACTTTTTTTCTTCATATTGTAGAACAAGCTCGTCAAGAACAGCAACCTACTGCAGGAGCAGAAGCTGGTAAAACAATTGCAGATTTTTTTACTACTCTTGAAAAAGAACAAATAAAGTCTACCTCCAATCAAATTTTAGATAATTTACTTTTACAACATCCAGAAGAAAAACAAAAGAAAACAATAAAAGAAGAAAAAAATAATACTATCTTACAAAAGCTTACTCAAGTTTCCCCTAAAGAAGAGCCAGTAAAGGAGAAACAAGAGGTACAACAAGAGATCAAGCGAGACGTCCTTAATAATTTATTACAGTGAAAGCATGATCATCCCTAAGCGTTTTTGATATACCCTATATGTATGTCAAAAATGCTTTTTTTATGTTTCTATGGTTACTTTTACTAAATATTTACAAAGGGAAGTAATATGGAGATAGAAAAAGAAAACAAAATTTTACACCAGATATTGCAATTCAATGCTCAAATCAATATGAATAAAAGTCATACTGAACTTCTGCCCATGCTTTTAGACACTGTTATACAACTTACAGAATCAGAACGAGGATTTATATTACTAGGGGAAGAAAAAAAAATTTACATTGCTAGAAATTTTGACCAAGAATGGTTACAAGATGCTCATTCTAAAATCAGTCATTCTATTATTCAACAAGTATATGAAACAAAAAAATATTTAATCACAACGCATGCTCAATCAGATCCCTTACTACCTATTAGTTCCTCTATTAAAAATTTAAAATTACGAACGATTCTTTGTTTTCCTTTACAAACTTCCTCTATTTTTCATGGCATCCTTTATTTGGACAATCGATTTACATCAGATTCACCTGATGAAACCATGATATTGTATTTACAATACATTACAACTCAAATATCGATTGTATTGCATCATAATTCTATTGTTCAATCATTAGAAAAACAGATTCATACATTACAATTTTTATTACAACAAACCCATGATCCCAATCAAGATCCCCATCACATTATTCAAACAACTGTACAAAAACAAAATATATATCAATATGGTGAAGCTATTAGCATTCATGAATCTATGAACGAATTATTTCAAAGGGCATTTCGTGCTTCTCAATCTGAAGCACCTATTTTAATTCTTGGGGAAAGTGGATCTGGGAAGGGAATTCTTGCTCATGCGATTCATGCAACAAGTTCGCGAAAAAATGAAATATTTATTGCAGAAAATTGTGCAGCTATTCCAGAAAGTCTTTTAGAAAGCGAATTATTTGGATATAAAAAAGGTGCCTTTACAGGAGCAACAGAAAATCGTCCTGGATTGTTTCAACAAGCTAGGGGAGGCACACTCTTTTTAGATGAAGTGGGCGATATGTCTTTGTCTATGCAAGTAAAATTATTAAGAGTGCTAGAAACAAACACAGTTCGTCCTGTAGGAAGTCAACAATGGGAAAAAATAGATATACGTCTCATCACAGCAACACATAAAAATCTAGCTCAAATGGTTAAAGAAAGAACATTTCGAGAAGATTTATGGTATAGACTAAAAGTGCTTACTTTAGATATTCCTCCGTTACGAAAACGACACCAAGATATTATGTTTTTAACTAAACATTTTCTACAAAAAAATAAAATAGCCCAAGAAAAACATATTCAAGAACCTACTCCAGAAACTTGGAAAACTATGATGCAATATGCTTGGCCAGGAAATATTCGCCAATTGCAACATGAAATTGAAAAAATTGTTATTTATAAAACTCCCAACACACCTATTCAAATAGATGATCTTTCGCCAGAAATTTTGAATCAAGCACCTACTCTGATACCAAGTCAATTACCTTTGAAAAAGGCTATAGATAAATTTGCAAAAAATTATATTCTGCAAACTATTCAAGAAGTGCAAGGCAATAAAACAAAAGCTGCGAAAATTTTAGGATTAACAAGACGCACTCTATATAATAAATTAAAAGATTCCAATGAAAATACTCAGACAAAATCTATTGATAGCTAAGACATCAAGATTATATTCAAAGATATTATCTGAGCTTGAATGATAGCTAAAAAATAAAGAATATATTCAAAAGATATTGTCTGAGTATTAATAAAGATTATATTGAAAATATTATTGTCTAAGTATTTATAAAAATAAATAGCTATTTTTTAAAATGGATAATCTAGCCCAGCAAAAATAGCATGGCCTTCTTCGCCGAATCCAATGTCGACTTTAGCAACAATTTGTGATCGCACAACAAAACGAGCTCCAACGCCTACAACAGTTCGAAAGTCCTTTGTTCTTATTTCACGAAAAGCACCAAAAACTTGTCCTGTTTCACACCATATGGCACTTTCTATATCTACGAGAATTCCAGCTATAACAAAACGGAATAGACGAATTCGTTCTTCAATATTAAGTAATAATCTATGGTTATCATAAAAGCGTCCGTCACCAAATCCACGCAATGTTTTACTTCCTCCCAACATACTATGTTCATAAAAAGGAATATCCTTCCCAGTCATATACTCAAATAAAACATGTGCTACTGTTATAAATCTTTTGTCCTCATCCTTAGGAATATAAATGCTGGCATCTACGCCTATTTTTGCATATGAAAATGAACTTAATAAAGATTTATGAGCTCCTTCTACATAAAGTCTAGAATAAATCCCTTGTGTGGGGGAAACATCATCATCTCTACTGTCATACATTAAGCCAAAATAAAAAGGCATAGCATAGCTACCATCTATCCCTTCTATATCAGCAAAGTGATCTTTTAAAGTATCTATGTCATCTACAATCCCTTTGCGTAACCAATTGGCACGCCCTTTCCATGAACCTGTGAGAAAAAAATGTTTATATACCTCCCAAGTTAAATTTAATTCAAATTCAATATTTCGTTCTGTGTAGCAAGTTTCATCATCTTCCTTAGATTTGGGACCCATTCCATAAAAACGATTGGCTGATTCTCGAGCCCATTTCCCATAAGCATTAAATATTAAAGAAGGATCTAAAAAATTTTTATGTTTATATAAAATGCTATATTCCCAAAAATTTTCACTAGAATGAGAAAAGTACAATTGATATGAAATATTTTCGCTAGGGAATCCAAAATAATTAATATCAACATTATAACCAGTTAAATCATTATATACTGCAAGTGGTGCTAAAATATTATCGATATATCCATTTGTTTCTGTAACAACTGCAAATAAAACACCATACATAACACCACTATTCGGACTTGTTCCCATTACAGGAACTGGTACACCAAATGTTTCATCTTCATTTCTAACTCGTTCTTCTTGATTGTGCACTGCTTCCGCAACTTTTTTATCTTCTTGAATTGCATCTATAATTTTTTCATCTGATTCTAATTGGTTAATAATTTCATCTATTTTTTCTTCAGAAGTTATTTCCGTATTTAACAATTCTATATTTTGAAAACTATCTACAACTTCCGATTGTTCTGCATAAATACAGGAGATATATAAAAAAAATAATAAAAAGATAAAAGAAAATATTTTATTCACTGGAATTCCATATTAAAAAAATAAACATTAAAATTGATAGTACATAAAGAATGTACTCATTATCACAAAATATTTAAGAATGTACTCATTGTAAAAGAATATTTGAAAAATAATAGAAAAAAATAAGTTTTTTATAAATTTATTTGATAAAAAACAAAAAAATATTATAATATACAAAAATAATCTTACATGTTGTAAGAAATAAATTACAGTACATTTTATTAAAGTATAGGAGTAACGAATTTATGGCAGAATATACAGATCGTGAAGCGTTTATTCCCTACAGAAAAGCTGATGTTATTGAATTATGTGTGCAAGACGGCAAACTCAATAAAGAAGATACACAAAAATTTCGTGAATTTTGTGAAATCGTAGGTGCATACTATCATTTTGATTTTCATGAAAATTTGGAAGCACTCAAAGACAGCTTTGCACCCTATGATCCAGACTCAGATACAAAAAGCCTAGTGGAGCCTACACCAGAACAACTCCAAGAAAATCAAAAAAAGCTTGTTGAAGAACTTACTCATGTTTTAGAAAGAGCCAATTACAGCAAACTCACAGAAGAGCAAAAAGAACGAGCACTTACTGAAAAATCTCTTATCACCTTAGACATGGATGTTAATTTTGATGACTTTGAAGAATGCGTTCTTTATCATAGAGGTTGTGAGCAAGAAACAGTAGAACTTAAAAAATTCTTTGGATTAAAAAAAGTTCCATTCACTATGGATATTTTTAGACGAGTTGTACTCCTTCTTAAATTTAAAGATGAAGATTACTTTCTTAAGAAATTTAAAGGAAATAAGAAAAAAGTTGATGCACTTAATTTTACACCAGGGAAAATGTATATCTACTTATATAAAAATATTCCGCAAGCAGACTTAGAAATGCTATTCCCTAACGTAGAAATCAGCATGACTTTAAAAGACAAGTTATTCTTAGGCGTTCCTGCAATAGGTGCTGGTGTTCCTGTACTTTTAAAAATCCTGCCCAATTTACTCATTATTTTAGGGATTATTGGTGCTGTGATGGCAGGCAGAGAAATTCAACGAGGTGAGGTAATGGGAACCATTATCGCAGCCTTGTCTGGACTTGTTGTAGTAGGCGGTTTTATTTTTAAACAATACGTCAAATTCAAAAATAAAAGAATTAAATTTTTGAAAAATGTTTCTGATACATTATTTTTTAAAAATCTTGTTTCGAATGCAGGTGTTTTCAACTCTTTAATTGATGCTGCAGAAGATGAAGAATGTAAAGAAGTTTTCTTAGCTTACTACCATCTACTCACATCTGACAAACCACTCACTCGAGAAGAACTTGATGATAAAATTGAAGAATGGCTAGAAGAAAAATTCCATACACATATTGACTTCGATGTAGACAAAGCTTTAGAAAAAATGAAAGCTCTTACAGGCAAGTTAGAAGATGGACAAGAAGCTACTATTCTGACTATCAATCCAGATAAAACATGCAAATTATTAGGCATCGATGATTCTAAAACTGTCATTGATTATATTTGGGATAATATATTTCAATATAATGTATAATTCAACATTGCAAATAAAAATTGTATCGTTCAACATTGCAAATAAAAATTGATTATATAATTTAACATTGCAAATAAAAAAGCTATTCTCTTGAAAATTAGAATAGCTTTTTTGTTTTTAAATAATATATAAATTATTTAATATTTAAAATATACTCTTTCCAATTTTTTTCTAAATTAGGTAAATCATTTTCAAAGACAGAAAGAAAAGCATTGTCTTCTTGTCCCATATACTCGCCATTATTCATTTTTCTTACAAATAATTGGAACTTTGTGCGATAATTTTGTATAGGAGTGTGATTAAGATAATAATAAATGCCCCAGGATTGTGAATAAAATGTCATAGCACCAAATGAATTTTCATTGATCAATTCAATTGCATTCTTAGACATCATATCATGGAGAGAAAATACACCTTTTTCTTGAATTTTTGATTTAATCCATTTAAAACGACTTTGAGAAAGATAATTTACAGTCAAAGTTTTTCCATCCCATATAAAACCTTCAAATTGAGTTGCTACAGCCTCGGCAAACCATGAAGGTGCTCTTAATTGAGGAGCAGCTAAATAATGATATACATGCGAACCTTCATGTATTATTGTACTTAATAACCCTTTTAAATCATGCTCTGGACGAGGATAACTTACTCCACGGAAATTTCGATTTTCAGCAAAGCCTCCAGCTTTTACAAGGTCAGCATTGCCAAATTCTAAACAATACTTTCGATAATCCTCAAACGTTCTAAACGCATATATTTGCATAGCTCTAGAAACTTTTTTCTCAAAAAATTTCGCATATTCTATATATGCTGCTTCCATGAAAATTTTCATTTCCTCTAAAAATTCTTGGCTAACATTTGTTTTTAATAAGTAATGAGCTGTAGTTCCTTCCCAAGCATCTTCCCAATTCTTTCGCAACTCTGCTAAATCATCTGATGTATACCACTTACCTTTATATTTAATATATCCTTTTTGTTGTAATTTCTTTTCATCTTCTGTAATCCACTTTCCGTCATAAAAAATAAAGCCGGACTCTAGCATTTCCTTTTCTTCAGGAGTGACCCACTCACCACGATACCTCACTAATCCTTTTGCACGTTGTTCTCGTTCATTTTTAGAAATCAACAAACCATTATAAGGAACAAAACCTTCTTTTGGCATTTCAATTTCTAAAAACTTGGCTAAAAAACGATTCACCATCTGTTGCATTTTTTTATCTTTTTTCCATACATCAATCAGTAGCTCATTGCCTTCTTTTAAAAGCCCATTTTGTAAACAAAATACGCCTAAAAAATAAGTATCTTTTGCAGAAAGATACATTTGACGTAAAAACTCTATCATTTTTGCTGGAGATAAAGAAGCCCATCGCCCTCGGGTGGTGCCTCCTCGTATGGAAATTATAAATTGTTCTTCATTGGCTTTAGAAATAATCCCTATTAAAGATTTACCAAACTTGACTTCATTATTTTTCAATTTATTTTTATTAATAGCACGAATTAGACGAGTGAACAGATTTTGTAAAGGTTTTATTTCTTGAATGCGTTCGTCAATTTTTTTAATTTTATCTTTAGAAATTAAATCTTTTTTTAATTCTTCGAAATGTTCAATTGCCTTTCTATAAGAATATGTGCGAGCATGCTCATCAATAATAGTATATCGCATTTCAAATTCCTCTTCTGCTTGCTGTTGTCGTAGAGCTAATTCATGTTTTTCTGCCTCTTTATTTAATTCTTTCTCTAATTCCAGCATTTTTTTAGCAGTTTCCTCTTCTTCTTGTTTCTTTCTCAACATTTCCTCAGCATGCCGTTTTTTTTCTTCTTCTAGTCTTGCTAATTCTTCTTTATCTAACTGTTCTTTTTCTTCCAAAGTTAAAAATTTGCCATTGACCACAATAAAACCTTTTAAAGGAGTTGGAATGCCTTTCATCTTTGCATACAGATCACTAATTTTCATTCGTTCATATCCTTGTTGTGTTTTATTCCAAGCCATAGCTAAATATTTTGCACTCAAATCAATTTGTTCATCGAGCCTTGCAAGCCCAGCACACTCCAAAGGATACTGTTCTACAAATCCTGATTTTTCTAATAAATCATAGAACATGTCATGAGACACGTCTTCCCAAAACACAACAGTGTTCTCATTATCTGTAAATACAACTCCTTGATTAGAAATTTTTTCATTTACAAAAGTCATTTCTTTATTATCTTTAATGACAGAAATTGGCGTTGAAACTTTTTGTATAAAATTAATAAATTTTTGAAAAGATTGTCGTACCTCAATAATAGGATTTACAATTTCTGCTAACTTATTTTTAGTAGATTCTAAATGAGCTTGTGTTTTATACTCTCCTAGCATATTGTCAATAATATGAGCATATTGACGATTACGCACTTGTTGTTGAAAAGACCATTTAAAATTATTTAGACATTTCTCATCCTTTTGGCGATGAATTTCTGAAAAATCTTTTTCAGCTGTAGTAATAACATCAATTGGCATCGATGATGACCAAAAAAAAGATGAAAAAATTAAAAGAACCAAAACACATGCAATAAAAATAGCACCCTTTACAAACCATTTGGGTAAATTAATTTCATCAGAAAACAAAGGACGCAAATTACTTTTAAACACAAAGCAACAATTTTCAATACGAATTTCATCGCCATGTTCTAATGGGCCTCGTTGCACCATTTCATCATTCAAATAAACGCAAGCAAAATCAGAAGTAACCTGCAGTACATAGAGAGAATCAATCTTGGAAATTTGTGCATGGTGTGCTAGCACACGAGGATTTCGTATAATAATTGTATTATCCTTAGCACTTCCAAAAGTACAAGTATTACCTAGTTCAATAGGCTGACCATAACGACCTTTACTCATTGGTAATAAAGAAAAAGTTTCTTCACGTAAATTACTAGGTCGTTCCATAGAGGCATCACGAAAAATAAATTTTTGAAAGCCAAATTGAAGTTCATCACCATGGTTTAGAGCAATACGTTCGATTCTTTCTTTATTCACAAACGAACCATTTGTACTATTTAAATCTTTTAAATAAAATTTCTTGCCTTCACGTACAATTTCAGCATGAAGCTTGGAAACGCCTTTTGTCTTAACAACAATATCACATCTTGAATCAAAGCCAACTGTTGTACAATCTTTTGTTAGTGAAATTTCTTCACCGCCTTGTGGCCCAGAAATACGAACTAAAGAAAATAAAATATCAGACAAATTAGGATTAAAAAATAAAAATGCTTGGCGACCCACTAAAATTTCTACGCCATGCTTGAGCAATGCATTTTGCACATTCACACCACTCACTCGTGTGCCATTTCTACTTTGACAATCCTTAATCCAATACCGACCTTCTTTCCAATAAATCACAGAATTTTGATTAGAAATCGAAGTATCATTCAAAATCAAAGTATTATTTTCACTACGTCCAATAGAAAATTCTTTTTGTACAGGAATTACCTCATTATTACGCTCTCCCCCTAAAAAACGAAGAGAGAACGAAGTAAACTCCACTGCTGAATACAAAAAATACACTTTCCACTTTCCAATAGCTACCATATCACCATCTTGCAATACTTGTGATTTAATACGTTGACTATTGACACGAGTACCATTTGTGCTATTAAGATCTCGAATCGAAAATACATCATTATCACAATCAAGAATTGCATGGCTAGTAGAAACACTACTATCATTCACAATCAACTGATTAGCTTCACCACGCCCCATATAAAAAGGAAACATACCAATTGCATATGTTTTATCTGTTTCAGGATGATATAAACAAGGTAATGGCTTTTCAGAAATCTTCACTAAATAATTTTCCATGCCAAAAGCCACAAAATCACCATCATGTATGATAGCTTCTGTAATTTTTTCTCCGTTGATACGAGTTCCATTAGTTGCTTGTAAATCAATGACTGTAAAATCCCCATCTATAAAAATAATACGAGCATGACGGCTGGAAACACTTTCAAAATTTAAAACAATATCCGAGCTACTATGTCGTCCTACAACAGTGGGAGTTCGTACAGAAAAATACTCCCACTTTGTATCATTTTTCATGCTAATAAGAAATAATTTCTTCATATTTTTTATTCCTTTATAGAACGAAACATTTATCCCGTTTAGCAAGATAAATGTTTTAACTAAGAAGATATCTTATTTTTTGATATACTATTCACAATCCAAATAAAAATACCTAGCACTATAAAAGCACCAGGGGGCATAATCATTACATTCCAAGCAATCCAAGATTCACTAGAAATCACAGGTATTCCAAATAATGTACCAAATCCTAACAATTCCCTAGGAACAGCAATTGCCAAAAGTACAATAGTATAACCAAGACCAGCTCCTAACCCATCAAAAAAACTAGCCACAGGACCATTCTTCATAGCAAATGCTTCAGCACGTCCCATTACAATGCAATTTGTAATAATTAGTCCAATATAAGCACCTAACTGTTTGCTTACATCATACATAAACGCCTGTAAAAGCAAATCGACAATAGTAACAAACACTGCAATAATTAAAACTTGTGAAATCATACGAATTCTATTGGGAATCCAATGACGCAAACAAGAAACAATCACATTACTGCAAACTACAACGAAAATTAATGCAACGCCCATTACTAACGAGTTCATCATCAAATTCGTTACTGCCAAAGCAGAACAAACACCTAAAATTTGACGAAAAACAGGATTTTCTTTCCAAATATTCTCTGAAAATTTTTCCCAATCTTCGGCACAAAATAAACTCATTCTAAGACTCCTTTATAAATAACTATTCTCTATTCATTTCTAGACGTTGCAAGCTTGCAGAATCAAAAAAACCCTTAACTTCGGCCGTATTTATATTTTCACGAATACGTTTGAAAACAAATTGCAAATTTTCCGTTAACAAACGATCTAATCCACGACTCGTTTCAGAAGCCCCTGTAATTCCATCTACCTCATTCACTGCTTTATCTAAACAAGATCCATCATACGTGCCAACCTGCTTAGAAACATGGAAACTAGGATGAAATTCATTATCAACAAAAATACGTTTCTTCCAGAAACTAAACTGCCCTTGAAACCATCCTTCTTCAATTCGTTGGCCTAATCCTGGCGTTTCTTTATGGTCATAAAAAGTAATGCCAGTTATGTTTTCTAAACCTTGCTCTAGACAAATATATCCAACAATTTTGTCCCAAAAACCAACACCGCTCACCTCAAAACAATATATATTGCGATTATTATTCACTGCATTAAAAATATATAAATTATGCACAAGATCAAGTTTAGAAAAATTTTCCCAAAACTCTTCCCCAGAGTATCGTTTCACAATATTTTCCCGAGAAATTTCCAAAACATTGACTCGCTCACGAAACACCTCATCTAAATTTACATATTCCTTCAAATATTTTTCTACCAATTTTACTTTGGTGGCATACTTCACGAACGCATCATGCTCTGAAACACTCGGCATATTTGCAAATTCAACATTACTTGCCAAAGCTTCTTCTACACCTTCTGGCAAAATCCACATGGCCTTTATAATATGCAAAATACGCTCGCTTTGACGATTTGCATCAATTCGTTCCCGAAATCCAAGATAAAATGCAGTTAATAGCACAGCAGAAATAACAGACAATAAAAATAAAAACAAAACCATTTTTACATAACTTTTCATCTTGAAATACCTCGAAAGCGAACTAAAACCACAACTTCATCAATCAAAGCAGCAAAAATATTCATCAATAAAATTGCAAACATCATACCTTCTGGATATCCAGAAAAACGACGAATTAACATCGCAATGATACCAATCAATGCACCATAAAAATAACGCCCAGCTTGTGTCAATGGTCCTGTGACTGGATCTGTAGTCATAAATACAGCACCAAACAAAAAACCACCAGATAAAATATGAAATAAACCAAGCCAAACACGATCCATCCAACATTCACCTGACCATAAAAAACATGCAGTAACAAAACCAGCTACAATGCACGATCCCATCGTACGCCAATTTGCAACACGAGTGAACACCATAAACACTGCACCTAATAGAATTAAAATACTACATGTTTCCCCCAAACAACCTGCACGATTTCCCCATAACAAACTTGGTAAAGATTTTTTTACAAAATCCATATAACCAACGCTTCCCTCTAATTCCTTTAATTCTGCTAAAGGAGTAGCACTACAAACACCCTCTACCAAACCTTCTACTACATTATGTTCCCAAAGTCCCCGATTAGATACAATACCGCCAAGACCCACCTCATGAGGTACATATCCATTTAAGATAAGTCCATTGCCTATAGGCTCAACAAAAGCATTACCTGTCATAAATAATGGAAATGCAATGTATATAAAACAACGTCCTACTAACGCTGCATTAAATGGATTTTTACCAGTTCCCCCAAATACTTCCTTGCCTAAAATTACACCTACTACAATACCAACTGACAACATCCATAAAGGAATCGTAGGAGGAAAAATCAACGGATACAACATACCCGTAATTAAAAAACCCTCTGTAACAGGTTCTTTTCGTACTAAACAAAACCCTACCTCAGCAATTCCGCCTACAATATATGAAGTTAAAATTATAATAATAGCACGCCAACCATAAAAATAAATACTTGCACATGCAGCAGGTATCACCGCAAATAACACCGTTATCATAAAACGCTTTACATCCATTCCATCACGAATATGCGGCTTGCCTAAAGACACATCTGGCATTCCATAAAAAAATGCATCTCCAGCGTCTATTAACGGACGAAAAAACTCTAAACGTGGATACTTCTTTAATAAACTATAATGAAAATCAATAATCTTTCTAAGCATAAAAAACACTCTAAAAATAAAAACATTTCATAAAATTTACCTATAATCTTGCTACATATAACAAGATTATAACAAATAATCTATATCCATAATATAACTTAAAAAAAAATAGAGACAATAAAAAAATAATCATTTTTCCTATGACTTTTGCATTTCTATTTTTTTCATTGAAATCTGAATTCATACCACTTATAATAGTTTTCAACATAGAGTTATATAGATAAAGCAAACTAAGAAGGGAGACATCAAACCATGCAGGTGCACCAACCAGTAATGCCTAACGAAGTCATTGAACAATTGTGTCTTAAAGAAACAGGAATCTACCTTGATATGACTGTCGGTGCAGGTGGACATTCTTCACTCATTGCCCAAAAAATTAGCAACAAAGGTAAAATTTTAGGAATTGATCAAGATTCAGAAATTTTGCAATATGCCCAAATAACACTACAACAAACAAATACACCATTTCAACTCTTCCAAAGTCCATTTTCAAAAGCACATCATATACTCCAACAAAACAATATTCCTAAAATCGATGGTGTACTTTTAGACTTAGGCGTATCTTCCTACCAACTTTCCGCACCATTGAGAGGTTTCAGTTTCCAAACGGAAGGTCCTTTAGACATGCGCATGTCTTCCCAAAACCCAATTACAGCAGCGAAAATTTTAGAAACATATAGCCAAAAACAACTCGAAAAAATCTTCTTTGAATGGGGCGAAGAATCACAATCTAGAAAAATTGCACAAAAAATCGTAGAACGACGCGTACACACACCCTTTCTCTCCACCCTAGACCTTGCTTCCTTTATCGCAGAATGCTATGGATTCCGTCGTGGAAAAATTCACCCTGCAACAAAAATATTCCAAGCCCTAAGAATTGAAGTCAACAATGAAATGGAAGAACTACAACAAGCATTAACAAATATTATACCATATTTAAACGTAGATGCACGCATCGTCATCATCACATTCCATTCTCTAGAAGACCGAATTGTCAAACAATACCTAAAAAAACATGAAAAAGAACTACAAATCATCACAAACAAACCAATTTTGCCTACACAACAAGAAATACGAATGAATCCACGTAGCAGAAGTGCCAAAATCAGAGTTGCTCAAAAACGAGATTATTAAAACAAAAAATTATATCTTTTAAAAATATATGTCCTACATTTTATGTCCTACATTTTTACAAAAAAACATGGAAAAAAACTATGATAACTTCAAATTTTGTTCACAAGAATACAACAACTTTTAGCTTAGAATTTTTCCCTCCCAAAACAACACAAGCCCAAGAAAAATTAGATCAGACATTAGAGAATCTATTACCATTTCACCCCACTCATATTAATGTCACATATGGTGCTGATGGTAGTACAAAAACAAATACAAAAGAACTTGCTACACAAATACAAAATAAACACAATGTACCTGTTGTTGCTCACTTAACATGTTACAATGCAACAAAGCAACAGATTCATGATATTTTACAATATTACCAAAACAACAACATCCACAATATATTTGCGCTTCGAGGCGATCCACCGCAAGATAAAATAATGCCAACACAAACAGATTTTTCACATGCTATCCATCTTGTACAATATATAAAACAACATTTCCCTAATATGATTATTGGCGTGGCTGGATTTCCACACGGACATCCAGAATCTAGCAATCAACAACAGGAAATAGAATATCTTAAACAAAAAATAGATGCAGGTGCAGATTACATTTGTACACAATTATTTTATGACAATACAGCATTCTATCAATATATTGAACAATGCCAAAAAATAAAAGTTTCCATCATACCAGGACTCATGCCCATACATACAAAACAACTCTTGGACAAAATACAACAATTAGCACCCAATACAAAAATTCCTACTACACTACAACAACAACTTCAAAAAGCAACAACTGACGAACAAATACAAGATATATTTATTCACTGGACCATACAACAAATTCAAGATCTACAAAAAAATAACATACATCACTTTCATCTATTTACATTAAATCAAACTTCCACCATTATGCCAATTCTACAAACACTACATGCAAACAAATAATACTATGACTCTTATTTAACACTAACAAAAAACAGATACGAATATAATACAAAGAAAAAAAAGATAAATAATATAAACAAATAAGACAAAACAGATATGAAAACAAAATAAACAAGACAAACAAAGAAAAAAAAATAATTAAAAGAAGACAAAATAATAGTGTCCGTTTATCATACAGCAAGGTATATAGAACCTTCTGTAATGTTCATGAATACATTGTATTTTGAAATGGACATGAATGCCAGTTAGGGATTATCCATACAATCCTATCATCTATGCAAAATGTTTCCTTGGTAATTCCTTCGCAGAACCTAATAGCAAAATATTTTATTAAAAAAAATGCCTGACATCACACATATAGTCACAAACATACTATACATAAAGTGATCTTTATAAATAAAACAGGTAGACTATCTCATTAAAAAATGGAAATAATTCGATAAGGTTCTCTATAAACAACAAAAATGTTACATATTTGGCAGACGGGCTACAGGACGTATGAACCTAAGAGTGCTCGGTAATATACATCTCAATGCCTCGATAGGATTCAATGATTAGAATCTCGTGGCAGATATTTAACAGAAAGGCGAGTGGCATAGGTAAACTAAAATAGACTTTTTTTCTGTAGTACACTACAAAGTTTTTACTTATTGTCACTGAAAGTTATACTTCATGAGTAAAATATTCTTTATAGGACTTATCATCCTAACAGCCATCGATATAATATGGCTTGATATCCTTGGAAAAACACTATACAAAACAACGATTGGAAAAAATATGCACCCCAAGGGACATATCAAACCATTTTATTGTTTAATCATAAATATCATCTTACTACTTACTCTTCTTTACTTCCTATATCCTCAATTTCAATCGTATTCCCAAGCTTTTTGGCAAAGTACATTATTAGGACTTTCCATATTTTCCATCCATAACTTTAGTTGTGCAGCCGTATTTCGAGTTTGGAGTCACACTGTAACGTGTATAGATACTATTTCACGTAGCTTAATTTTCGGAGGAAGCTCCACAATTCTATACGCTATTGTTCAATATCTACAACTTTTTCCAAGCAAAGCATAAAATATTCATGTCAAACAATAAACAAATAACACCAGAATGGTCAAAAAAAGCAGTTTGGTACCAAATATTCCCAGAACGATTTCGAAATGGAAACCCTCTCAATAACCCAACAATCCACGACATAGAGGGAGCCTATCCTCATGACATCAAATCACCTTGGCAGGTTCATCCTTGGGGAAGCGATTGGTACGAACTACAACCCTATGAAAAGAAAAATAAAAAAGACATTTGGTACAACATACAACGAAGGCGATATGGCGGAGACCTACAAGGAATCTTAGAAAAACTCGACTACCTACAAGAACTCGGAGTCAATTCCTTGTACTTAAATCCCGTATTCATGGCACCTTCTTCACATAAATACGATGGAACACTATACCATCATATTGATCCTACGCTTGGACCAGATCCAAAAGGCGATAAAAAACTTATACAAAAAGAAGATCCTGCAGATTATGAAAATTGGATTTGGACAGAAGCAGATTTGCAAATGCTCCAACTCATCCAAGAGATCCATAAACGAAATATGCGTATTATATTCGACGGAGTCTTTAATCATATGGGACTAACATCGTGGCCATTTCAAGACGTTCTCAAAAAACAAAGAAAATCAAAATATAAAAATTGGTTCACTATATACTCTTGGAACGACAAAAAAAAAACGAAAAAAATTTCGCTATAAATCTTGGAACAATTTTGTCGAGCTACCAGAATTCCGCCAAGATAGCAACGGAATTGTAGAAGATCCCAAACAATACATTTACCAAGCTACAAAACGTTGGCTTGCACCTAACAACGAAATACAAAATGGAATAGATGGCTGGCGTTTAGACGTTGCCTATTGCATCAAACACCCATTTTGGAAACAATGGAGACAATACGTAAAAAACATCAAACCAGATGCATACTTAGTTGCAGAAATCATCGATTCCATAGAAAACGTACAACCTTACTTACAAGGAGATGAATTCGATGCTATCATGAACTACAACTTTGCCCATATTGCTACACAATACTTTATTCATAACAAAATCACTACACAACAATTTGATCAAGAACTTCAAACACTTCGCGACGCATATCCTCAAGATATTACATACTCCATGCAAAATCTACTGGGCAGTCATGATACAAATAGAATCGCTTCACAAATCGTCAATAGAAACTACAGCACAGATCATACATGGAAAGCATACTTTTTTACATCAAAGGCCAACAATCCACTTTACAATATACAAAAACCAAACAAAGAACATCGACAAATTCAAAAACTCATTGCTACATTCCAACACACATACATTGGTGCTCCCATGATTTACTACGGAGACGAAATTGGTATGTGGGGTGCTAATGATCCATGTTGCCGAAAACCAATGATCTGGGACGACATACAACATGAACCAGAAAAAACACTCCCTAACGGACAACCAAAACAACCAGATACAGTGGAACAAGACAAAGATCTAAAAACATACTATAAAAAACTCATCCACATACGAAACAACAACCTCCCTCTACAAATCGGTGACATTCAAACTATTTCTACAGATAACAACATCTACGCATTCACACGAACATATAACCAACAGACCATCACCATCATACTAAATAACAATAACTCTATACAATCATACACACTTCCAGAAACAAACACACAAAAATACATAGACCTCCTCACAGACACAAAATACACATCAAATCATTTCCAGCTTCAACCATACCAAGCCATCATCCTCATCTAATCCATCTTTCAAACTTATAGCAAAATAAAATTCTCTGCTCTAGAGTAGTTTACTCTAGAGCAGAGAATTTTTTTGGAGTGACGTCTTTTATTCGGGAGAGGCATCTCTTACTCTGGGGAGTGTAATTTGCTCTGGGGAAGCAAAGTTACTCTGGGGAAGCAAAGTTGCTCTGGGGAAAATATGTTGCTCTGGGGAGTCAAATGTTGCTCGGGGAGAAAAGTTGCTCTGGGGAAAATATGTTCCTCTGGGGAGAATAAGAAAATTGGCAAAAAAGGAGAGAATTTTACCAATTTTTTGAAAAATTGGAGAGATTTTGGAAAAATTAGAGGAAATTTCAGAAGATTTTGTAGTGAAAAAAAAGCGATTTGGAAGGCAATAGGAAGAATTTTTTGGTGAGAAAAAAAATTGGTGATTTTTTGAAAA
>JAGOMP010000091.1 GCA_017993505.1 Planctomycetota bacterium | reverse complement strand
ATGATACTCATTATTTCTTGCAAGTAAAAAATAATTAAAAAATTATATGATACTCATTATTTCTTATAAGTAAAAAAAATTTTAAGAAATTATATTATATTTATTATTTCTTGCAAGTAAAAAATAATTAAAAAATTATATGATACTCATTATTTCTTATAAGTAAAAAAAAAATTTTAAGAAATTATATCATATTCATTATCTCTTGCAAGTAAAAAATAATTAAAAAATGAAAAACATTTTAAATTCTTAATACTCAATTAGTTAGAAATTTTGCAAACATCATTCTTTTAGAAATAACTCTTTTTATTTATATCTCTTATAATTATAATTAGTTTAATTACTCTGGGGTGGGAATTTGCTCTTGGGATTTGCTCTGGGGAGAAAAGTTGCTCTGGGGAGAAAAGTTGCTCTGGGGAGGGAAAATTGCTCTGGGGAGGCAAGTGTTGCTCTGGGGAAATAATATTGCTCTGGGGAGAAAAGTTGCTCTGGGGCGAAAACTTGCCCGGGGGAAGCAAAAGTTGCTCTGGGGCGAAAACTTGCTCGGGGGAAGCAAAAGTTGCTCTGGGGAAGTTTGCTCTAGAAAAGAAAGCAAACTTATTCTAGGAAAATTTTATTTATTTAAGGGATGTAGGTTTTGTTTTTTTCGTTCTTGGTTTGTGATTTGCCATAGTTCTGGATCGTTAGATATTTGTTTAATGAGTTGACCACTGGAAATTTCTAAAAATGTAGCTGTTTCTTTGATGTGGAATTGATGATGCCAAAGTGCATCAGAGAGGGTAGAGAGATGAAGTGCATAGAGGTGGTTTTTAGTACTAATAGTTAGGGCTGTGGTGAGTTTTGTTGGTGGTACTTGTATTTGTAGAGCTATTTTTTTTCGAAGTCTTTGTAGAGCTATTTTTTTGTTTTCATGTTGGCTTCTTCGTTCTGTAGCAATGGCAATAATTTCAGGGTAGAGTAGGCAATGGATTCGTATTCCTGATTCTGTTTTATTTCGATGTTGTCCGCCAGGACCACTGACTCTACATGGCTGGTATTTGCATTGTTTTTCGAATTCTTCTAAGGAAAGGTGAAGGAGTTCCTGCTTTGTCATTGTATTCCTTTTGTTTTTAGTTTTATATAATTCCTTATTTTTTGACAGATATATTATCTCCATGTATAATATATAAGTTTTGTTTTCTAAATGTGTGTATTTATAATTTTAATTAATGATATTTTGTACGATTTGTATTGTGTGAGTTTTGTTGTATTCCTTGATTTTATTTTTTTGTTTACTCTATATTGCGTTTTTTCAGTTTTCAGAAAGATGATTTATATAAGATATGTATGTTGTATGAGTTTTATTTTATTCCTTGTGTTGGAATTTGTTTAGGGACTAGTGCTAGGACACGAAAGCCGATCGTAGGGGATTTGTGGTTGTCTAGGTGTTGTTGTACATTGGTGATTTCATAGAATATGGGGCTTGTGTTTGTGTAGTTGCCGCCGCATGTAATATTATTTTGTGGATTACTAGGATCTATGCACCATTCGCTGACGTTACTACTTAGATGTTTGATGCCTGTTGCAGTAATGTCGTAGTTGTAATGGGAACGTGTTTGTAGTGTATTTTCTGGTTGAAAGAGTGTATCGTATGTACTGCCCCAGACGTATGTTCTGTTGTCGATTTTGCCTGCTATCCATTGCCATTCTTGTATAGTAGGAAGCCTATATGTTATGTTGTTTTTCGATGTATTGGTGAGGTATTGGCAGTATTCTTGAGCTTGTTTATGTGTTATATTAGTCATGGGCATATATGTGGCATTTGTTTGCGGTTGAAATTGGTGATATTCTTGTTGTGTGATTTCTGTTTCAGAGCAATAGTAGTTATAGTCTTGGTTAGAGTAAGGTAGGTGTACATAATGGTAATTCTGTAGTTCTTGGTTTTGTTTTATTAGGTCCATTTTGATGTAGATGTCTTGTTCACCATATAATTTGTAGATTTGACGTTGTTCTTTGTAACCTGGTGCGGTACATTGGATGATATAGTATCCTGGTTGGTGGCTTCCCCATGTTGTAGGACTTGTGCCTACATAACTTTTTTCGCACGGGATTAATTTTGTTTCTTGAATCCATGGTTCTAAGCTATCTTCTAGGGACATTTTCCATGGAATAGGAATTTTTCGTAGGTATAGGTCTGTGATTTTGTATATATGAATTTCAGCAGAGGGGATACTTTTAATGTTGAGTTTACAAAGTAGGTGGTTTATTTTTGTGTTGTTGTGTGTGTTTTTTGCTTTTTCTAGAAGGTGCATCATTTCTGTATCCCAGTAATAGTCGTATGTATCGTCCATTTCTTGTAGTTTTTGTAAATGGACTTCCATGATGCCTAAGTATGTGTTTTTATTGCTAGGATTACAGAGAATACCATGCCAATAGTTTTGAAATGATTGGCAGAGCATGCTTCTTATTTCATGTTGTTTATTTTTGTTATTTTGTAAGTTTAGTAGTCTTTGAAGTTTTTCGTATTTGGGGGCTTGTTTGAAGGTTTCGTATTCAATAATGTATTGTTGTTTTAGTTTTGTTCGGAGTATTTTGTATTGTTCGAGTGTGTTTTGAGCTTTTTGTATGTGTTGATCAGCAGTATCATGGAGTATAGAGGTGATTTGTGCATTGATTTCTTTGTTTTTAGAGGCTTCTGCGAGAAAATGAAATGCATAGGAGTAGTTGCGATTCTCAAGAGATTGCATAGCTAGGTTAAAATTTTCTTGGGCTTTTCCATAGCCAATATTGTGATATATATAGTTAAAGATGGAGTAAATTGTGAGACAGATAATACAAGAGAGGATCATAGGGAAAAATGTGCTATTGAAGTTGTTTTTTCGTAATAGACGTTTGTAGTAAGGTATGGGTTTTGCGGCAATTTTTTCTCCATATAGAAATCGTTTGATGTCTTCTGCCATTGCTTTCGCAGTTTGGTATCGATCTTGTACTTCTTTTTCCATTGCTTTGGCACAAATGGCGTCTAGGTTAGCATCGATTTTTGGATTAATGGTTTTTAAAGGAATGGGGTTTTTGGTTAAGACTGCTGTAATGATTTCGCCTAGGGGAAGACCATAAAATGGTGGTTTCCCAGCTAGTAGTTCATAAAGAACTGCACCTAAAGAATATATATCGCTTCTTGCGTCGATATGTTCTCCTCGTACTTGTTCTGGGGACATATACAGAGGAGTGCCGAACATTTCTCCTGTTTGTGTGAGTTGTGTTGTCTCATGTGTTTTAAGCCCTTTAGCAAGGCTAAAGTCGGTGAGTAAAGGACGATTTGCCATGTCTACGATGATATTTTCTGGTTTTACGTCTCTATGGATGATATTTTGTGTATGTGCATAGTCAAGAGCTAATGAAATTTGGTGAATGATATCAAGTTTTTCTCGCATGGAGTGTTCGCCACTTGCCATGTATTCATTTAATGTGCGACCTTCTACAAAGTCCATAGTAAAGTAGTGGACACCTTCATATTCACCAGCATCGTATATGCTTACGATATTAGGGTGATTTAGTCGGGCTGCTAGTCTTGCTTCTCGGTGGAATCGTTGAAGTTCTATTTTGGGAGAGTGGTAAGATAGTTTTAGAACTTTTAGAGCCACTGTGCGTTGTAGTTTTTTATCCCAAGCTTTGTAAACTACGCCCATACCGCCTCGTGCAACTTCTTCTATGATTTTGTAATCACCAAATGTTTGAGGAATGCTATTGACTACGATTTGTAGGACATCATTTTCTTGGCTAATTTTCCAGTATCGGCTGAATTCTATGAGCACTTCCCAACTTTTTTGTTGGTATGTTCTTTCGATTTCTTTATGAAGTTTTAAGAATCTATCAGCAGAAAGGTATCGATTTTTAACCATGATTTGCCCTAGAAGAAGGTTACGACGTATTTTTTCTTTTGTTTCTGCTTGTTCGATAAAGCATTGATTGATTTCTTCTAAGGTGCAAATTTTGTCAAGAAGCATTTGGTATGCTAGCATGATTTCTTTTTTAACTTGATCAGATAAAAACCATAAATCAGGGTCTGTAATTTGGACTTGAAATCTATCTGTTTGTTCGTTCGTTTTCCAGTCTTGTATGGCTTTATGTAGAATAGGGATAACTTTGTTAGGGAGTAGATGGGATTGGAGTAGATTGTGAAGGATGTTGTTGTCTTCGCTATTTTTTATGATTTCTGATATTTGATTCATATTTTCTAAAGAGATGAGCTTGGAAGTTTCTAATGTTGTTGTGATGATCTCTTGTATTGTCATATTGATTTCCTTTTTCCCCATGGGTCCCGTATGTTTTTTAGAACGTTTCTAAAAAAGTTTTTTTTGTGTAAATTTGCATTCCTTGTTGTTTACAGTATGCAGCAATGAGTCCATATCCAGAATGAGTATGGTTTGAAAATGTTCCATCATAGATTTGGCAAGGTGAACAAGAAGGGCTATAATCTTGGCCAATCATGGCAATGGGTTTGGTAATCTGAATGAATTTTTGAATATAGGTAGTGGTAATTATCATTTGTTTTGTAATGTTGTGTTTGTTTTTTGTTATAATATGTGCTTCTCCTTTTAATACATCAAAACCATCTCCGCCTTGTATTTCTATAGGAATTCGAGGTGTAGGTAGGCCTGCCATTTGTTCTGGACAAATAGGAATAATGTGAAAGTTTTGCAATATTTTTTCTAGTTCTTGATCTTGGAAATAAACTGGTGCTATGTTTCCATCGTAGCGGCAAGGAATTTTTAGAAGGCAGGTGCTTATAAATATGTTTTGTTTTGTCATTTTTCTCCCAATAAGAAAACGTGCTACGCACTCCAATATTACTTTTGATATCAGATAACAATACGTTATTCATCTATTAAATGATGTTTTTTTTCATTTTCATCTTTATCTTTGTCTTTATCTTTGTCTTTATCATCTTCTTGTTCGATTTTAGGTTCTATGAGAGATACGTAAATAGGAATGCATGTTTGTACATAATGAACGCTTCGTTCTAGAATATCAGAAGATGCTGTGGGAGGGGCTGTTCGAATTCCAATTCGTACTATGACTGCTTGAGGTAATGTTTTTTGAATTTTGTTATTCCAAGTGTCTACTATTTTCCCATTGATATCTACATATTTGAGCTCAAAATGAGCAATTCGTTTATATAGGATGATAGAATATCCTCCTTCAAAAGGTTTATCATCTACGAATTTATCTTCGCGTCGTAATAAGTAGTATGCACCTGCTTCTTCTTTATTGGGAAGAGTATAGTAACTGACTTCTGTGATGTCACTTCTATTGCTAGGTTCACCTAGTAAGCTGTCTGTGTTTGTGATGAAATCTAGTCTGTCTCCTTTTGTAGTAGAATGAGTACCTACAAAAGATTCAGGAGCAAGTTGATAGATGTAGGTTGCTTGAATATCACGTGCGATAAGGTTGAGTAGTCTACTACCTATTCGATCGGCATGGCTTTGTGTTTGGACAAAATCTCGTGCTTTTAGTGTAGACATAAGGACAACTTGTACCATAGTAAAAATCGTGCTTAAAAGGGCTACTGCTATCATGATTTCAATTAATGTAAATGCTTTATTTATCTTTATCTTTGTCTTTATCATGGTCATTTTTTGCATCTTCTGGATTTTCTACAAATACATATGTTTCTAATTGAGAACGAATTTGATTATTATTTTTATGTTGTACTATTAGAGTAATTTTATTCATAAAAATTTGGTATTTTTTTCCTTTGTTGTCTGGACTAGATTCAATTATTTCGTCTGATATAGTTGTATTCCATATATAATTTTCATAGCCAGGTTCTTCAAAAACTCCGCCTTTTCGTTTTTCTAATCCAATAGTTAATTCACCTATTTTTTGTTCTAGAAGGGCAGTCAATCTTCTTTGTTCTTTTGAGTCTGCTGCTTGAGAGATGCCATTGTTGCGAACTACAATTAATGTTGTGGTTGCCAAAGCTAAGATAGAAAGAGCAACCATGACTTCTAGTAGTGTAAATCCTTTGTTTTGATTTTTTTTCATTTTTGTTCTTTCTAGTATTGTAAATAAACAAAGAAAGATTCATAGATGCTAGAATCTTTCTTTGTGTAGAATATGTTTGGAAATTGATTTTTACTCAGCTTTGTGTTCTTTTGTTTCTTCAGCTACTGTATCTTCAGCTACTGTATCATCTGACACAGTTTCTTCTGCAACAGGTTCTGTGACAGGTTCTTCGACAGGTTCTTCAACAGGTTCTTCAACAGGTTCTGCGATAGGTTCTTCAACAGGTTCTTCAACAGGTTCTGCGATAGGTTCTTCGACAGGTTCTTCAACAGGTTCTTCGACAGGTTCTTCGATAGGTTCTGTGACAGGTTCTTCGACAGGTTCTTCGATAGGTTCTTCGATAGGTTCTGTGACAGGTTCTGCGACAGGTTCTTCGATAGGTTCTTCGATAGGTTCTGTGACAGGTTCTGCGACAGGTTCTTCGACAGGTTCTGTGACAGGTTCTTCGATAGGTTCTGTGACAGGTTCTGCGACAGGTTCTTCGATAGGTTCTTCGATAG